>JADJWI010000002.1 GCA_016716435.1 Acidobacteriota bacterium
AGGTAAGTTTGGCGGCGATGCTTTTGCTGATGCGGATCCCATGGAGAAAGAATTCTTCTGTGGCGACCGTATCTCCGGACGACAACGTCCCTTGCAAAAATATGTTCAATGGTGAGACGTTACGGCAGTGAAGCGGAAGAATCCGTTCACCACGTTCATCTGCTCGAAAGATGTGATCGCAGACCACGAGAAGTGATACATATCTCATTCTCAGGCGGCTGCGGGCGAATGGCTGAAATACAATCCATTTTGGCGGGCGAGCGGCGACACGGTGCATTGTTTGGCTACCGGTTCTTACCCGAAGCGATTTCACGCTTCTCAGTATTCTGCCGGACCACGCATCCAGAGACGTGGTTGCCAACTTGCCGAACGCCACGGCGTTGCCCGTGACGGTGGAAATGGCGATCGGTGATAACTTTAACGACGTCGAAATGCTCGAATTCGCCGGAACCGCGGTCGTGATGGGAAACGCCGATCCGAGTCTGCTTGAACGAGACGATCTTTTAGCAACGCTCAGCAATGACGAGAATGGAGTTGCCGCCGCTATTGACCATTTATATTCGGAAAGTCGTAGGCCGAAATCCCGAATTAACCTTTCGGTCCCAATCGTGCTAACTTTTTTGTTTTGTAACAAACCTATTTTAGGAGCAAGTAATGAGCAATCGAACTGCAGTAATTGAGACCAACAAAGGAACGATAAAGTTTGAACTATTGGAACAGGACGCACCGAAAACGACCGAGAATTTTTCTGCCCCTCTTGTCCGAACGCAATTATTACGACGGCGTGATTTTCATCAGGTCATCAAGAACTTCATGATCAGGGCGGCGACCCGCTGGCGAGGGGCTACGGCGGCGAATCGGCCTGGGGCGGAAGATTTGATGACGAGATCGACTTTCGGGTTCCGATCTTTATTCGGGCGTCTACGAAAAGGGACCGTTGCAATGGCTAATGCCGGGCCGAATACCAGCGGATCGCAGTTTTTCGCCAATGCATATCGATTACCCTCTGCCCCCGAGCTGCACAAAGTTTGGCAAAGTGATCGAGGCCAGTCCGTCGTCGATGCGATCGCTGAGTTACCTGCATCCCGGCGATAAACGGTCAAACAGATCGTTATGAACCGCGTCTAGTATTGAGGAACCCGCCAGTTAATGCGGGCGGTTCTCCAGCTGTGTCTCTCGAGCCAGAGTAATAGTCGATGACGAGACTACCGGCGAGATCCGGCGCGTTTTACTGATTCTGCTCAGCGTCTCGGTAAGCGACACCGAGCGGGGAAGCAGATACGCTGGTTGAAAAGATCTTGAACATTCGGATCTTCGAAGCTCCGATGGCAAAAAATCTCTCGTTGATCGACACAAACGGCGGATTACTTGTCGTTTCTCAATTTACGCTTTATGCCGATTCGCGAAAGGGGCGCAGGCCGTCGTTCATTGATGCGGCTCGGCCCGAGGACGCGAATCGGCTGTATGAAATACTTCATTGCGAAAGCTCGAGCGGACCGAAAATGTCGAACCCGGCCGTTTTCAGGCAATGATGGTCGAGCTCGTGAACGATGGGCCTGTGACCATTATCCTCGACACCGATCAGCTAAAATGAAAAGTCTTGTAAGAATAGCAGCTTTCTCCTTCTTTGCCATCGTTTTGATTTCTTTGACCGCATGCGACCCCAAACCTGCGGCAAACAGCAGTTCGACATCTGAGGTCAAAGGTGTTGCCCCGGTCGCCGATAACGAGATCGCGGTGATCCGAAATGGAAAATACCCGGCATATGGCACGATCAAGATCGAACTCTACTCGAACATCGCCGATGGTCGCACGGTTCAAAGAGCCTCGCCCGTGAAGGTTTTTATGACAGCGTCACGTTTCACCGCATCAACCAGTCGGTGATCAAAGCGGTGATCAAATTCAAGGACAATGACCCGACCAACGACGGACAGGGCGGTTCGCCAAACCCAACGTTCCGGCGGAATTCTCGGATATACCGTATAACACCGCGATCGTAGGCGCTTTGCTCGCGGCCCAGACGTCAATTCGGCAAACTCCCAGTTTTTTATCACGCAGCGAAACGTGAGTCCGGATTTGATAACCGTTATACGGTCTTCGGTAAGGTCATTGAAGGCATGAACAATGTTCGTACCATCTCGGGCGTTCAGCCACGCGAAGGTGAACGGCCGGTCGAAGCGGTGAAGATAAAAACGATCCGTATTGAACCAAAGAGCTGAAACACGTAAAATACGCGTAGGCTCGCGTAGCTCAGTGGATAGAGCGCTTCCCTCCGGAGGAAGAAGTCGCAGGTTCGACTCCTGCCGCGAGTACCAATATTATCAATAAGTTAAGGGCATCCGACCGGATGCCCTTTGACGTTGCCACCTTACTTTCCACCTGAAAAGCCGGTCGCAATGTTTCGACCTTTCACAATTCGAAAGAAAATGTTTTTAGAAATTTTAGGCCGCGGATCATTACCCGAAGTCCGCGGCCTTTTTTCCGCCGTCGAGGTCCTTCCACCCCGCCGATGATCAGCGACGAGGTTTCTATGTATCAGCGGAAAGCGATCTTTATTTCAATCCGATGCTTCGACCGATGCGAACCGAGTCCGCTGTTGCGGCCGATATCGTCTGCAACCCGCGTTTGCGATCACGCCCGGGCTTTGCCTGACCCCGACCCGAACAACATCGCCGGGCCTCATTCCCTCGATCTTTTCCGATAGCCTGGCGACGGCTTCGGCGAGTTCTCGCCTTTCAGGATCACGTCCGCTGATAAACGCATTTTCCGATGCCCGCGAAAACGGATCGGGGGTTTCGTTCGGCCGCGAAGATCCGCCGTAGTTTGACGATGAACCGCTCGACGAGCCGGAAGATGAACCCGAACCACTTCCGCCGCCCATTGCACGGGCGCAGTACGGCCGAGACCGGCGGCACCGGCGATAACGGCAACGGTGGAATACATCGTTGCCGCGGCCCGCGTGCATCGATCCGGAAACAAAATCAGCGGGCATAAGCGGCAACCGATTCGGCGGCCTCAAAGACGGCTTTGATCGCGGCCTGAGTCGCGATACTAAAGGCCGTAGCCGAGCATCTGCAAAGCTGCCTTCGCCGAGAATTCGCCCGTTGTGAGCCATGCCACGCCCATTTGAACCAAACCGTTGACCATTCCGCCGAGCATCCCCGACAAACGCATTGACGTCCTGGTGAACCATCTGGAGCCGCTTGCTGAAAGGTCAGCATTGCGTTGGTCGCCGCATCGAACATCGGCACCAATTCACTGCCCAGGCCGGACATTATGCCGCCGTAAAGCGTACCAGGAGCCGTGGCCATTGCCGCCTCAGCATTTTGGCGGGCGATCGCCGCTCGTTCGGCTGCCCTCCGTTCCATCTCGGCACCTTCGAGGTCCCACCGCTTGTTCAAGTAATCGATGTCTTTCTTTCCAGCGTTGTTTGCGTTCGGTGTGGAGCTTTCGCTCTCCTTCCGTGGCCGCCTTTTTTTCCGATCGGCCTCGCTTTTCGCGTTTTCGGGCGAAGCGTTTCGATGTCAAGCTCAAGGATCGTCTGTTCCTGCAATGCTCAGTATGTTCATTCGTTCCGGGAACAAGCTTCTTGATGTATTCACCGAGTTTTGCTTTTGAATTCGAGCGTGTCGAGGCAGGGAATTCCTGAAAGCGTGCAACATCGGCGGCCGAACGCTTTTCGGCCTCGGCATACTCTTGAACGATCGCGAATCGCTTGCGGGCCTCAGCCGCAAAATAGGCCGTCTGGTCTTCGTAAAGCTGCCGGGCGATCCTAATGCGTTCGCGTTCGGCCTCTGCCGCTCTGCGAGCTGAATCGTCCTTCGGCGGGCGGGCGGGTTTGGCTCCGGGCGGTGTCGCCGCCGCGTTTGCCGGTGTACCGGCCTGCAATGCCCGCAGGCGATTCATTTCGCGGCGATAACGGGCGATGACGGCGTTGAACGCTTCCTCTTCACGCTGAAAGCCGGCAACTTCCTTGTTGAACGGATCGGCGGAGTCCTGAAAGCCTTTCGCGATACCCTCACCCATCGACGGCCAAGTCTGCCGCCAATGCCGACATAGGGGTCTGTAAAGCAGAGTTGATACCGGCGAAATCCTTTATCACCGATGGTTGACTGCTCGATGCCTTGCCCGATCGCTTCACCGATGGCGAAGCCGAACGAAACGCCCTGACGGGTTACATCTTCCTTTTGACTTTGGAGTGATTGGGCTATCTTCGACGAGAATTTTGATATTTCATCATAGATCGGCTGAAATGCGGTGCTTGCGGTGTCGAGTGCGATATTGCTGATTATCGACATCGCACCGCTGAAGGTCTGGGCCTGCTTCTGCATCGCCCCGCCGAAGTTAGCCCGCGAGAAATCTTCGAATGCCCGCAAAGCACTTCAGCCGACAGCTCGCCGTCCTTTGCCATTTTCTGCAATTCGGCCGCCGATTTGCCAAGCTGTTCTGAGAGTATCCGCCAGGCCGGGATGCCGCGTTCCGCGAGCTGATTCATTTCCTCGGCCGAGACCTTCCCCTTCGTTACGACCTGCGAGAACGCAAGGCTGATGCCTTCCATGCGTTCGGCCGTAAGTTCGCCGGTCGCAGCCGCCGTGTTGCCGATCTCCCGGATCAACGGAACGATGCGCTCGAGCTGTATCCCGGCACCCTGCAGCCGTTGCGACATCGATGTCAGCGATTGCAGACTGAGCGGTGTTTGCGTAGCGAGTTTGCGAAGGTCGTCGAGATGCTTTGTCGTAGCGGCGGCGTTGCCGATAAGTGTCGTGAACGCGATCCGCGACTGCTCAAGCCGTGAAGTGAAGTTGAATACGGCGGTACCGGCCTGTTCTGCACCGGCCGTTATCCGCGAAAAGGCATCTGCCGCAAGGCTGCCGCCGAAAACGGCACCCATGCCGCTCGATGACGAAGCCGCCCGCTTCGACATCCGGTCGATCGCCCGTTCGACATCGGTCAACTCGGCCTTTGCCTGTCGTCCGTCCGCCTGTATCTGATATCTGAGCTTAAAATCCATACGGCCTATTTCTTTCGCTTAAGCTTCGCTTCGCGGTTGCGAGCGGCGATATTTTCGGCCCGCATCTTGGCGCGGCCCGGTGAAACCAGAACAGGGGGCCAATTCTCGATCTCATGCGGCGGCTGACCGTATTCTTTCGCGATCTCCAGAGTCAGATACTCCGGAAATGTCTTGCCCGCTTTACCTTCGCTCTCGATCCATTGAGCTACTTCGCGGGCTGTGTTTTCCCGCCGTCATGTCCTGATTGATCGCATCGCGGAGAGCCGTCAGATTGCGGATGTCCTGGGCATCGAGCCAATCTATCGTGATCGGCGAAGGAACATCGATCCCGTCGGGAAGGCCGGTCAGTGAATGAAGCATCGGTTCCAGCTCTTCACTCACCCATACGATCGCGGTCGGATCCTGCTCATACCGCCGCTGTGCCTCGATCCGCTGTGCCTTGAGCATTGCGACCGTCGGTGAATAATAATGCACCGAGATCTCGGTGCTGATGACGTCGCCGGATTCCGAATTCGATTCCCAATTTGCGGACGTTTCGCGTATCGTCCGGGCCTCTCGCTGAATTTTCGTTTTCATAGGTTTATTTGTATTGAAAAGCCCGCCGGATCTGTTCCAACGGGCCGCCTGAGCTTTACACCGATAAGGTTTCGGGTTTAGATTGTGGCCCGAACTGTGCAGCCTTACGATGCAGCCGTGATAAGTCCGCAAACCGGCCCGGCATTGGTCGTATCGCCAACACCGAAGCTGCAATTGACATCAAAACGAGCGGTTGCCCGGAACAATAGAGCGTCTTTCCGAAACAGGATCGAATCGTCGATCGCGGTCGTGAATTTTCGACGGTCCGCAAGACGTGCTCCGAGTCCAAGGTCACCAAAAAGTGCACAAACCTGGCTGTTTGCTTCGCTCGTTGGCATCACCCGCGTGAAAACGACCGGATAGCCGAGATAACGACGGTTGCGAGCGTCCTCGATCTCGGTCGGCGTTGTCCCGGACGCGGCGAGAAGCAATTTCACCATCACGTTGTAGTAGAAGCGTCGTGAAACGTACCATTTCGCGTTGCCGGTATCCGCATAATCGGGCAACCGCCCGACCACGCCCTCGAAATCGACCAGAGCGAGTTCGCTGTATGCGTTGCCGGAACCGACCTGGAGCCCGGCGATATTGGCTGGGGAAGCGTCGATGCCCTTGAGTGCTTCGCGAAGGCCGACCATCCCGCCGTAGGTCGATGTCCCGTCGCCGTTAAAGCCGCAGATGTCCTCTTTGTACGCGAAAGCACGCCCGGCGGCATCGGCAAGGTGATCGCCGATCGATATGGCCGAATCTTCTGATACTTCGCTCGAATAGGGCACCAGAACCATCTGTTTTTTGGCTGTGTAGCCGATCATGCCGAAATCGAGGTCCTGATCGGTTCCCTCGGCCATTTCGCCGACAAACGCACTCGTGAGTTCGCCGTTCAAGACCGGATCAGTGCGCCGATCGCTGCTCATTGGCACGATGTGAGCGTTCTGCCGGAAAATACCGTACTGCTCCATGAGCTGCACGATGTCATTTCCGAATTCTTCGGGCACGGTATAGCCGCCTTTTTCGTTGATGCCTTCGACCTGGGCGGCCCGTGTGATCATAAGACCGTTTTGCTGGCACCAATTGCGGCTGGCGTTATTGCCGAGCGGTCCGCCAAGGATCCATTGACCGAAGCGATAGGCCCGCTCTTCGGCACCCTCGCCCTTGAAGGCTCGCAGCTTGCCGTATCGCGGAATACTCCGGGCAAACTCGATCCGCTGTCCGCCCTGACGTTCTGCGGCCGTCCAGGGATCCATGGGAAAAACCTGCGGTTGGGTTGATGCCGCGGCCTTGCGCTTGGCCAAAATAGCGACACGCACCGCTTCGCGGTTGGTCGCAGAATTTGCAAGCAGCATTTCGCGAGCAAGGTTCGCTTCGCCGTAAATCTCGGCAAACGCAATGATCTCATTCGGATCGTTCGGGTTAATTTCGTCAAATTCGTCCATTTTCGTCTTCTCCAAAAGTGATCGGCCAACGCCGACCGAAATGTCTGCCGGGATCGAAACAATGCTGATCTCGAACGGTTCCCAATCGTCAGAGCGGTATAGATCGGGCTGCCCTTTCTCGGTCTTTTCGCGGTGCATCTCGTGGACCATGAAGCCGACCGAGACGTTACGGCGTATGCCGTTCTTAACGTCGCGAAAAATTTCTTCCGCCCGTTGGCTGTCGCCAAAACGAACATCAGCCCGTGCCATGCCGTCATTGCCCAATGTGAAACTTTCGACCACCCCGATCTGATCGCTCGGATTGTGATCCATCAGCAGCGGTGCTCCCAACTTGAGCCGGTCGGAACGCATCGCCTTTCGATTCATCGAAAGCTGCAGGCGGCCAAACCAATGATCCACCGGCTTGTCGGACGCAAACGCGAGCGACACGATTCGATTCTTTTCGTCGACGCCCCGCCGATAAACCGCGAGCGACTGCCGCGGCGGTTCGGTCTTAAATCGTTCGAGAATTTCGCCGATCGATGCCATGCGAGAGAGTTTAGAGTTTTTCCCGGCTATTTATTTTCGACTTTTTCAAAAATACGCGCGGGCCTTCCGCGGCCGTCGATCGAGAACGGTTTTTCGCGCAATTCGCGAAGATATCCGGATTCGATAAGGTCGTTCAAAAGGTCTTCGAGTTCCGGCCGTGGAATCCCGGTGACCGCCAAAAGATCGGCGAAACGACGATTGCCGTCTTCGATAGCAGCGAAAACCATTTGCAATTTCTGTGGCCGGCCGAGAATGTACGCGATCTCGATCGAGGCGATCGCGTGTTTGAGAGCTCGACGGCCCGGAGACTTCGCGGGAAACCGATAAGAGCATCTGCCGGAGCAAGCCAATCGTGAATGCAGCGGTTTCTCGAAAATCAGTAATCATTTGGCCGTCGTTGATGAATCACTTTTTTTTTATAAACTTCGCGACCAAGCGCGGTCGTGCGATACCCGCTTCTTTTTTTTTCCTCAGGAGGGAGCCGCGAACGAAAGAGCGCGCTAATGAATGATGCCGCGGCCGAGCAGCCGGACCAGGCCGCGGCGTATTCGCGAAGTTTCAACATATCGACTAGAGACGGAATGGATTCCATGTAGCCGCCGGCCGTCTTCGCGAAGATCAATCGAAGCGCGAAGGCCACTCGTCTTCGCCTTCGACGAGCCTTTTCAACCACTCGATGTGATTCGGCCGGCATTCTTTCTCAAGACGCTTGATGAATTCCCGCCGTCCGTCTTCAGGCAACGATTGCAGATATTCCTGGATCAAAGGTGCGACCATCAATTGCAGGCCGAAAAAATAGTCCGCAAGGCTTTCGAACACCCGGACGATCTCCGGATTTGAATCCCTCTCCGATCTGAGAAACGGGATTTTGGTATCGTCGTTCATCGCAATTCCCCTATTTAATTCTCGGCCATCTTCGACCAATCGACTGACATTTGATCAAGAACTTCCCGAACTGATTGCCGTGTCTCGGTCCTAGGCTCGAGACCGCACTTCTTGCGCAATTCATTCTCGAACAAATCTCCAAGGCCCATGTTCATTTTCTCTACGGCAAGGATCAATGGTTCCGACTTGGCACCGATCATTTCAAGCATCGATTGCAGTAAAAATGCGTTGACGACCGTCAATGCCTTGAGATCGGCGAAATTTTCGATAGCAATTATTTTTTCCCTTTCCAACATCAAATTTCCCTCCAATTTGCATAAACGCTGTCGAGCCAGCTCTGCGTGATCGCAATCCTCCTCTTAATTCTCGTAGTCGTTCGGTGCGACAGCGGCCTCGCTGTGGTCACATCGAACAAAGCCAGATTTCGCGGTGTCGGCCGGATGTTCTTTAAACCGAAAACCGCCGCCGTAACAAAGGTCGCAATCAGCCGCCGAGTCTGTTTGCAGCGTTGCGCCGATGGCCGCGTCCTGCCGCAAGGCCGACTCTTCGGCCTTGATCGCTTTCCAGGCGGCGATCATGCCGCCATGGCCAAGCGGGAAGGCTGAATCGTGATCGCGTGCGGCGCGTCGATAAACGTCGTCGAGCCTGTTAAGTGGAATGATCTCGAAGAGGATCTCCGCCCACGTCGCGGCCTGCAGTAAGGCCTCCTGTTCCGTCGCCGGCGGCGAGCTGGCGAGCAGCCGGGTTTTCTGGACGAGCAAGAGACAAACCCGCGTATAGTCCGGCGACGGCGTCTTCGTTCGCGACGAGCTGCTCGCCGAGCTTGATCGTTCCGTCGAGTCTTTCCATATTTCGCTCTGACGCTGAAAATTGATTTTTTCCATTTCGGCCTCCTTTGGCGTTCAATATCCAATTCCGCCATGTGGCGGTCCAGTCGAGCTTCCGGGCACCCTGTCCCGCCTTCGCCCGCCAATAGTTACAAAATTTCTCCGTCTCGATGCCTACGTCGATATCCGGCCGCCTCTCTGCTGCGTAGGCTCGCATCTCGGCGGTGAGAAGAAACGGATCGGGAATTCGAGTGCCTCTCTTCTGTTCTTCCTTCTGTTGATTCTGTTCTTCTATATATGAAGTTCCTGATTCGGGAACTTTCTTACCGAAATCGGGAACTTTTTGTTCCGTCTTTCGGAACGTTCCGAGACTCGGAACTTTTGGCGGTTCGTCGGGAAAAACATAGTTGCCGTGCTCATTAGGAACGGCCCAGCCTTTCGCTTCCAAACCGGCCAATGCCTCCGAAACATGGGACTTGTTCATACCGATAAGGGCGGCGATCGTCACCTGCTTTGGATCGCATCTTCCCGTCGCCTGGTTCTTGCTCAAGAGAAGGCCTAGCAGCGTCCGGATCTCTGATTTCGACAACTCGCCGAGCCGCCGAATGTACTCTTCCGGTGTCTTTGCGAATTTGCTCACGGCCGGCACACCTCCAGGCAGGCGAGAGCGGGCCGAAGCCCGCCGTCTGGCGGAAACGTGCAGATAGACTTTTGATCGCGCTTAAGGTTAGAATGCATGGGTACTCGATCTCGACCTTGCCCGGCGAAGATCTCAAAAGAAAATGGCTCAGGCTGCATACCTGGGCCTTTTCTATTTCCCGGTTTCCTCAAAAAATTGCTGTACGGACGACGCCCGATATCGCACCCGGCCGCCCACAAAAAAGTGTGGCAGCGGGTTGTGTCGGCGATTCCGAAGCCGCCATGCCGTCGTCGCTGACATCAGGTAACGGCGGCGAAGTTCGCGATCATCGATGATCTCGGCCTCGTTTTTCGCGTTGCTCAAACTGTCCAAGTTTTCCATAAAAAAACGCGGCGAATGTTCGCACGCGTTCTAATGTAAGGGAAACGAATTGATAAGTGCGTGAGTGAAACTATGGCGGAGTTTTCCGCACGGTTTGCATTACGGCTTTTTTCAGCACCTTGAAACTCGGTAGACCGTGATCGGCGAGCTGCCGGCGAAGGTTTGAGTCTGACCAGCGAAACTCGATATCGGCAACCTTGCCGGCGGTGATCTCTCTTTCCGGAAGTCCGGCGAGTATCAATGCCGCGATGCGTTCACGAGTGCGGCGACTGATATCGTCGGAAGCTGACACTTTGCCGTGTTTCCGGCCCGTCGTGATACCCCTATAAATCCCAGGAGCGATCTCCTGATAACGGTCGGGCGGTGTCAGCAATCCCTTCAGCATGGAGTGAATAGCGTTCGTTGCTTCGTCGACGAGATCCTTCGGCGAAAGCCCTTCGATCGAATGAACCGTGTGAGCGTCGTTTCCTTGTGAAAAACGAATCAACATTTCGGCACCCGCCGCCGTCTTGATCACGCGGATCGTTACCGACTCTTCGTCAGGCTGCTCGGGCGGAAGATTGCCCGGAACTTCGTTCGGTTCGAGAGCAAAGAAATCGTCAGCATCCCCAGCATTTGCGAACCCGTCCTTACTCGAAATCCTGACCGTATGTCGTGTGAATCTAGTCGGCATGAGACTTTTTTCAGTCGAGAAATTCCGGCCACTCGTCGGCCAGCTCATCGATCCGCATCTGAATTAAATCCAAATAAACGTCCTTCCGCATCTCGAACGAGAGATCTGCCGAAAGACTTATCATCGTTCGGCCGTTCGCCCTCCAAAGAAAACCTTTGAGATGAAGGCCTTCGATCACTGCAACTTCGACAACGCCTAGCGTTGGATCGTTCATCTCAAAAGTCTCGACAATATGCACTTTGTTCATTAGTTGATCGCCTCCGAAGCAAGTTGAATTCGTTCCTGATTCGCGGCGTCGATACGGTCAGCAAACTGCTGCATCTCGACGGTCGCAACCTTGTTGTAATGTTCCTGCAATATTCTCAGGTCCTTGTGGCCAGTCGCCGCTGCGATCATGCCGAGATTCGTTCCGGCGGCGATATGCCGCGTTGTGAACGTTCGCCGAAGGTCGTGAAACGTAAGATCCTTTATCTCGGCGATCGCGACGGCTGCCTCAAAAGCCTTGCCGATCCAATTTATCGGAAAGACCTCATCACCGTCGCCAAGTGGCCTGACGCGCTCGAGCTCGGCCGCTGTGCGTTCGGATAAGGGCACCAGCCGGGCATCGTTGGTTTTCGTGTTTGCCGCCGGAATGCGGACCACGCGACCGACCGTATCGATGTCCCGCCATCGCATTTTCAATATCTCGCCGCGGCGCATACCGCTGTCGAGCCCGAGCAACACGATCGCCTTCAGGAACGGGTTGCCGGTCTTGCGTTTCATCGTTTCTTGGCGTTCCCTTCCGCCGAGAGTTCGTTTGTACTTGATCTCACGTTCGGAAGGCTCGCACGCGGCCAGCAGACGCGGCTCCTCGACGGCCAGCAGAACGCGATCGCGGTCGCCCGTCGCCTGATGTATCAGCTTCCGCATTTTCTTCGTCTGACGGAAAGGATTCTCGACAATCCAGCCTTCGTCGATCGCGTAGTAGATCATTGAACGCATGATCCGAAGTTCCTTGTCGATAGTCGAACGCTTGATCGGCCGCTTTAGCTCTTCGGCCTTTGCGGTTTTGATGTCCTGGCCGGATCGCCATTCGATATACGCACTCAGGCTCGCTCGGTTGATCGTGTTAAGCCGTCGCTGTCCGAAGTACGATCGAAGCGTGCTTATAATGTATTTCGTCGAGTTAGATTTCTTCTCGGCGTAGATCTCTCGCTCGCATTCGTCCGCGAGATCGTTGAAGGTCTTTTGCTCGCCCGTTCGGATGTTGCCGCGGGATTCGTTAAGCAGCTTCTCAGCATCATCGCGGGCTTTTTTCGCTTCGCGTTTAAGGTCCCACAAACCACGCTCTTCCGTTCGCGGACGCCCGCCGTCATCAACAAATCGGATCCGATACGCATAGCCGCCTTTGATCGGAATCTCTTTGGTCGACCCGTCCTTGAGTGTGATTTTCCGTGTTCGTGGCTTTCGAAGAATGATCGATCGGCTAATAATCTCCATCTACTTCCTCATTAGTGAATTGCCTTACTGTTCCACCTTACTTTCCACTAGGAATCACCGGAAAAGGTGAAAATGACTGCAATAGAATGAATGAAGAGTTGAAGGAAGTCAATAAGAATCGGCCGATTCTATCGATATTGTCGAAGCGATTGAAATAGCGTGAAATCTAGCTTCTAACCCCTCCGGAGGAAGAAGTCGCAGGTTCGACTCCTGCCGCGAGTACCAGTATCACGAAAAAAGGGCGTCCATTGCGGACGCCCTTTTCTGTGATCGTCTGAATTGATCAACTGACCTTCAGCATCGGGTCGCCGATCAGCGTCCACGAAAGCCGAACATCGATTCCGCCGGGGATCGTTGATTTGGCATCCCTGATCAGATCCATTCGCGGGATATTGCCGGCACCGAGCTGGTTGTAGAACCGCTGTGCCATGACCTCCTGTACGTCCGGCGTCGTGGTCCCGTTGATGCCCACGCTGCAACACCTCCTCCGTTGTTCGAGAAGAGAAGCGTTTCAGCAAGACTGTCATTATCGATGCTTAGAAAGAAACCACATTGGGCGGGTCAGCATCGTTTAAACAGCTTCGTGCCGGGTTATTGACGCACTGTGTTTGGCCGTTCGTGCAGGTCACGCTGAATATCGAAAGAACGACAATGCCGCCCAACCGCCGGTGGTGCCATGCCCTGCATAGTTCACAAAGAACTTGCCCGAATTGATCGCTGAAACAAGTGTTGCCTGCAATTTTGCTGGCCGCGGCCAACCACATTGTCATGGTCTGCCACGCAGGGAGTTAGTTTCGAATCCGGCCAGTTGCGCTGTGCCCCTCAAAATCGTAACCGTCCGGCGGTCGTGGCAAAGAGGGTGCCGCGACCGAGCGGTTAACGAGCTGCTTCCCAATTGGTCACTTTGCAAGCGTACTAGTGACGGTTTGCCCGCTCCGCACCCGGGGTGCGGCCGACTGCGATCTCGGCAAGGCCGTCGCCGCCAAAAGTCCGCCAGATATTCGTCGCTCGGGGTTTCGGTAAATATCGTGTTTACCGATCTGGTCGGGATATAATTGTGATAGCCGAAACCGCGGAAGTTCCGAGGATCAAAGAATGCGTCGCCAACGATCAGGGCGTACTGCGGCTGAACCTGCCAGGACGAAGGCGTACTGAAGGAACAACTTCACAAGAACAGAGCTTAGAACGCCGTAGTTAAACTCGTCGTAGATCTCATCTACATTAACGGTCTTGACCGTGATGCCTGTCC
>JADJWI010000004.1 GCA_016716435.1 Acidobacteriota bacterium
ATATGAACAAAACAAAATCTTCATAGGTTCTCCTATGTTAATCCACCCCGGGACGTGCGTAGCTATTGAAACGGCCTTCGAATTCGATTTTGAACCCGTTATCTTATCGCTCCTGCTATCGGGCTTGAGGCTGAGGCGTAGAGGCGTTTTGGCATGCGGCCCGAAAGGTAAGCGAGGCGGCCGGCCTCTACGGCGAGTTTCATTGCGGTAGCCATCTGTGCCGCGTCTCCGGCTTCGGCGATGGCGGTGTTCATCAGGATCGCGTCGGCGCCGAGCTCCATCGCGATCGCCGCGTCCGAAGGCACACCGACCCCGGCATCGACGATGATCGTCGCGTCCGGCAGTTGTTCGCGCATTATTCGCAGATTTGCCGGGTTCTGCACGCCCAATCCCGAACCGATCGGCGCCGCCAGCGGCATCACCGCCGGGCAGCCCGCATCAAGCAGCTTTTTCGCCATAATCAGGTCGTCGGAAAAATACGGCAGCACGATGAAGCCCTCTTTGACCAAGACCCGAGCCGCCTCGAGCGTCTGCTCGTTGTCCGGCAGGAGCGTTACGGGGTCGCCGATCACCTCAAGCTTTATCCAGTCGGTTTCGAGAGCCTCGCGGGCCAAACGCGAAGTCCGAATCGCGTGCTCGGCGTCGTAACAGCCGGCCGTATTCGGCAGGATCTGCATCGCCGGGTCAAGGTGGTCGAGAAACGATTCCGTCTTCCGGTCGAGCGGAACGCGGTTGACCGCGACCGTGACCATCTCAGCCCCCGAAGCCCGGTGCGCCGCCTTCATCTCATCGAACGACCGATACTTTCCCGTCCCGATGATCAGCCGAGACCCGAAGGTCTTACCCGCAAGAGTGAATCCACAGTCCATAGCGCAATGTTATCAGAGAAAAGGAGAAGAGGAGAAAATGAGAGTACCCGATCTACGTTTCCGGAGTCATCTACGGGGAGCCGGCTTGTTGGCAAAAACCCATTGCTTTGAATTGGCAGCCATAGACACCAACATCGCAATTACTTCATCAAACGACCTGTACAGTTCCGTGGCGATATCTCTCTCTATGTATTCGCATTTGACGGCAAACTCAAGCCATGTCTGCGTCTCGGCCGCTTCGCCTTCGGCATCATTCAGTTTTGCGATGAAGGCTGCTTCATAACGCCGCTTCCGCCAAGCCTCAGCGAGATTTGCACAGACTGAACGCGATGAACGCCGGATCTGGTCCGTCATCGAATATGTTTCCTCTTTCGGAAACCGTTTCGTCAGTTCGAAAATGAGCATTGCGGCCGCAAATGCTTTTCGATACACCTCAAGTTCCTGATGCCGCGTGATCTTCATCGTCCGAACCTGAGCTCTGTTCTCCCCTTCTCCTCTTCCCCTTTTCTCCTCTTCTCTCCACTAGCCGCCGCCGACGAAGTGAACGACTTCGATCCGATCCTCGGAGCTGACTGTCGTCTGTTTCCAGTCCTTTCTGCTAATTACCTCTTTGTTGAGCTCGACCGCTACACGCTGCCGCGGCAATGAAAAAAGATCGAGAAGCCGGTCAAGCGTGACCTCGCTCTCGATCTCTTTCTTTTCACCGTTCAAAATTATCGTAACCATGCGTTACGACAATTTTCGCTTATCTGCCCGCGAATTCAAACCTTGCGGCATTCTAGCCGTGCTCGATCGGCCGGCGGACCTCCGCTTCCTCGCCCTCGCTCATCGCCCTGACCATGAACGCGGCCCGGCCCGTGTTGAACCGCGGGAATTGGACATTTATCCGGGCGATGCCGTTCGTGTCGGTGCTGGCGTGAAAGATCAGCGGCCGAAACGCGGTCCCAAGCACCTTGACCATTATCTGTGCGTTGCCGACGACGCGCCGCTCGCCGCTGCGGAGCACCATTATCGTCACCGAACGGCGGTCGCCGCCTTTGAATTTCGCGTCGCCGACCAGTTCGATGGTTAGCCGATCGGTTTGGGCCCGATCGCGCCTGCAAGGTCGCTAACAACCGCAACAGCATGTTCGGGTGCGACAATCGGTTCCTCTATGACCTCGACCGCATCTACCAGCAGTTCTTCTATCTCGATCAGCGGATCGGCAAAAACGTCGGCCTCGGCCTCGGGCATCGGTATCGGGATACCGTTGTCGCGGGTCTCGAACGGGTCAAAGGGCTTTGCGATCGGCTCGGGAATCACCCTGGTTCAGCAACCGCCACCGTTCCGTTGCGCTATCGCCGGTTCGCCGGCGGACATTCGCTTCAGGTCCTCGATCCTACCGGCCTTTATTGCCGCGCAGATCAGCCTGTGCTGACGGTTCAGCCGCTCCTCGAGCGCCTTTTCGTCAAAGCCATTCTTTAATAGGTCGTCGTAGGGCGACCGCTTGGCGGCAAGTATCGTCCCGCGGTCATAGACCAGCGAGAGAATTATCGGCCGCTCAAGGCCTTTATCTTCGGTCTGAACGTGATACGTAACACCTTCAAACTCGATATCTGTATTGAATCCTGAGATCACTTGGGTTAATCGGCAGCGGAGCGGAAAGGAAAATGTGTGAGGCGGCTCCTCGAAACCATTTTGAAATTAGCACGAAAAACACTTATGGGTCAATATTTTTTGATGCATTCGGCGCGCTTCGCAACGTCGGCGATGGCGTCGAATGTCCGCAAACGCCGCGGAACGCCGAAATCTATGTGCCTTGACACTATCAAGGGGTTAACATACGATTTACTTTGAATCGAAGACAAGGGATCAGCACAGCGAAGCGTTGAGGTTTGATCTTCGATGCGTTTCCGGTCCCTGCTCCAAGGACGAAAATGGCCACATTCAACCTAATGGATTACGCCCCGATCGGCTTGATGTTCATCGTCGCGCTCGGGTTTGGACTTAGCCAGCTTCTCGTAACTCAGCTCATCGGCCCGCGAAAGCGGACCGCGACCAAGCTGATGCCCTACGAGTGCGGTAAGGACCCGGTCGGCTCCGCCCGCGACCGCTTCTCGATCAAGTTTTATGTGGTCGCCGTCACCTTTCTTCTCTTCGACCTCGAAATTCTTTTCATGATCCCGTTCGCCGTCGCGTTCAAATCGCTGCTCGGCATTGAGAAGATGACCGGCGTAATGTATGGCACCATTGCCTTTATCGGGATTATGATCTTCTTGGCAACGGTCGTTATCGGATTGGTTTACGACTGGAAGAAAGGAGCATTTGACTGGAGTTCGCAGGCTCGGGCCTCGGCAAGGCTCAGGCGATCGCGATGCGAAAATCGCGGTCAGAGAGGTTGATGGCCACGGCGACCTTCAGCGTGCGGCCTAATAAGAACAAGTATGGGTTTAGAGAACAAAATCTTCGAGTCGCTCCCGGACGTCCTGACCGTCAAGCTTGATGCCGTCGTCAATTGGGCACGCAAATCGAGCCTCTGGCCGGCGACCTTCGGCCTCGCCTGCTGTGCCATCGAGATGATGAACACGGTCTCGGCCCGCAACGACCTTTCGCGCTTCGGTGCGGAAACCTTCCGGGCAAGCCCGCGGCAGGCGGACGTAATGATCGTCTCGGGCCGCGTTTCGCGTAAGATGGCCCCGGTGCTCCGCCGCATCTATGACCAGATGCCCGAGCCGAAATGGGTCATCTCAATGGGCGCTTGTGCGACCTCGGGCGGCGTTTTTGATAACTACGCCATCGTTCAGGGCGTTGACAAGATCGTGCCGGTCGATGTTTACGTGCCGGGCTGCCCGCCGCGGCCCGAAATGCTCGTCCATGCCATCACGATGCTGCAGGACAAGATAATGAAGGAATCGGTCAAGGATCGGACCGATACCATTGAGTCAGAATCCCGCGAGTCCTTGGTCCCGGGCACGCTTCCCGTCACGGAAGGCACTGCCCTCGAACGCGAGACCGAGGTCGAGGTTGCTCAGAATAATGTTTCGCGGCCCTATACGATCCCGTCGCGGCACGAACGCCGCCGGTCGTTCTAGGCTGCATTTGTTTCGAGGTCCTTAATTTATTGGGTTCGGCACGCCTTGCGAGGTGTGCCTTTTATCGGATTATGACCGAAAAACTCCACGAATTCGTGGAAACACTCAAAATTGCAAACCCCGAATGGGTCGGTGATGTAAAGGACGCCCTCGGCGAAGTGACCGTTACCGTTCCGCGTGAACATATCTTTGCCGCCTGCGAGTTTCTTCGCGATTCGCTTGGCTTTGATCTGCTTGCGGATCTTTGCGGTTGCGACCGCGGGCCGGAGGAGGAGCCGAGGTTCGAGGTGAACTATCACCTTTTCTCGACAACGCACCACAAACGGCTTCGGCTCAAGGTACTCCTCAGCGAGGACGACCCAAATGTCGAGAGCGTTGTGCCGATATGGAAAACGGCCGATTGGCATGAACGCGAGACCTTCGACCTGGTCGGCGTTATTTTTGAGAATCACCCGGACTTGAGAAGGATCCTGCTGCCGTCCGACTTCGACGGCCATGCATTGAGAAAAGATTACCCGCTGCGCGGCTATGAGCCAATGACATCAGCAGTTGAAACCATTGCCGCAGATTTCGACGCGATCGACGAGCCCGTTTGAAACGCAGATGACGCTTTCAATGGGCCCGCAGCACCCCTCGACCCACGGCGTGCTCCGGCTTGATCTGCGGCTTGACGGCGAGCTTGTCGTCAAGGCCATTCCGGACATCGGTTATCTCCATACCGGAATGGAGAAGCTCTTCGAATACAAGAAATATCAGCAGGGCATCGTCATCACCGACCGGATGGATTACCTCAATCCGCTCGGCAATAACCTTGTTTATGTGATGGCGGCGGAGAAGTTGCGCGATCGAGATCCCCGAACGGGCTCAGGTCGTCCGCGTGCTGATGTGCGAACTCCAGCGGATCGCCTCGCACATGGTCTGGCTCGGTACGCACTGCCTTGATATCGGTGCGATGTCGGTGTTTTTCTATTGCTTCCGCCAGCGTGAAAAGATCCTTAACTTGATCGAGGCAGCCTCGGGCGGGCGAATGACGCCGAGCTATTTCCGAATCGGCGGGCTGATGATGGACCTTCCCGCGGGGTTTGACAGGCGAGTTCGGCAATTTCTGGAAGATTTTCCGGAAGGGATGCAAACTTTCGACACGCTCGTGACCGGAAACCGCATTTGGCAGAGCCGGACCAAGGATATTGCTACATCAGCAAAGAAGATGCCATTTCATGGGGCCTCACCGGTCCGTGCCTCCGGGCAAGCGGTGTCGACCTCGACCTTCGCCGCGATAATCCTTACACGGGTTACGAGACCTACGATTTCGATGTCCCGGTGGAAACGGGCGGCGACGTTTGGGGCCCGCTTTATGGTCCGGATGCGTGAGCTCGAAGAAAGCTACAAGATCGTTCGGCAGGCACCCTGACCGGCCCAAACCCGGCCCGATCAAGGCCGATGCCCTGAAGGTGGTTTTGCCCGACCGCGACGATATGCGGAAGCATATGGACTCGCTGATCCACCACTTCCTGATCGTCGCCGAGGGCTTTAATGTACCTCCCGGCGAAGTATATTTTCCGATCGAGGCTTCAAAAGGCGAGCTCGGCGTTTATATGAAATCCAACGGCGGGCCGAAGCCCGAACGCGTGCACTTCCGCGGCCCGAGCTTCGTAAACCTCGCCGCTTTGCCCGTAATGAGCGAAGGCGAAATGGTCGCGGACGTAGTAGCGATCATCGGCAGTTTGGATATCGTTTTGGGAGAGATCGATAGATGAAATCCCCAGTCTTACAAGCTTTCGGACTGAATCTATTGTTTTCCGCAGCTGTCCTTCTTCTTTTGTTTGATGTGGCGGCAGCGGGACAGAATAAGACTTGCGGTTTATCGTTAAAAGTGGTTGATGCAGTCGGAAAAAAAGAGATAGCTGAAGCATATGCCGAAGCATATGCTTCAGAGCTCTCAAGAGCGTTCTACGCCTACCCCGAGGGCTCGAACCATACTTTTGAAAACCTGGAATCGGGCTATTATCTGTTTACGGTGCAGAAACGAGGCTACAAGGTCAGCAGGTATTTCAAGCATCTCGACTGCTCTGATTTAGAATTAGATCGAAAGGAGTCGATTTTGATTCCTCTTCATGAAGGAAACATAAGCGAGCAAGAGGATGTAACCCCAAGACCCAACGCCACCACGAGTGGTTCGAGCCGATTCACCGATGTTGGAAAAAAACCCTCTCTCGAGGACCTGGCTCGCCTAGCTAATTATTTAAACTTTCTCGCCGCCGAACTGGGTAGGCCAAACTATCCGCCCGCAGCGAGGGCAGTTAAGGCCGCGGGTCTCGTGACAGTTCACGTAATAGTGAATGAAAAAGGAGAGATAGAATCGGCTGAAGCATGGACGGGACACCCGCTTCTGCGAGCGGCCGCCAAACAGGCAGCACAGAAATCGAGGTTTGATCCCGTATTGGTCAGGAACAAACCGATTAAGATACAAGGTTTCATTGTATATAATTTTGTCCCCTAGCGAATGAGATGGCAACAGCAACACCTACAAGTTATACCGACCAAATAGTTTACACGGACGAGGTGGCTGAGTTCTCGCCCGAGGTCGTCGATGAGATGCGGTCGCATCTTGCCAAGTATCCGTCCGACCGGACCCGCTCGGCGCTGATCCCGCTGCTGTTCGTCATTCAGCGGGAACGCGGCTATGTCGATAATCCGGGCGTCAACTTTCTGGCCAAGTTCCTGAACCTCGAAGTTACCGACGTTTGGGAGACGGCGACGTTTTATTCGATGTTCAATCTTCGAAAGGTCGGCCGCCACCACATCCAGATATGTAAGACGCTCTCGTGCAAGATAATGGGCGAGCCCGACATAACCGACCATATCTGCTCAAAGCTCGGCATTCATCCCGGCGAAACGACCGCGGACGGCAAGTTTACCGTCTCGCTTGTCGAATGCCTCGGCAGCTGCGGCACGGCTCCGATGATGCAGATCGGTTTCGATTACCACGAAGATTTAACGGTGGAGAAAGTGGACGGCATTCTTGCTTCGTTGAAGTAAGCTTTACTAATGAGCAACATTTACAAATTGCCGCTTGTACTTGAACCGCAGCCCGAAGGAGGGTGGACGATCACCTGCCCGATCCTTCCCGGTTTGATCACAGAGGCCGATACCGTGGAAGAGATAGATGTAAATGTTCACGATGCTCTTGAAGCTTTGATCGAAGGTTATCACGATCTAGGGCAGCCGTTACCCGAAGTATTGCGGCCGCTTTCGACGAATGTGCCGGTCATGACCGATGCTCTTCTAGAGCTTAAGGCCGCATGAGATATCGTGAGGTCACGAAGAAATTGAGCAAGTTAGGCTGCCTTGAAACGAGTAGCAGTGGCAGAAGCGGCGGTTCGCATCGGAAGTGGTACAACCCATTTCAGTCGCCGATCGTTGTAGTTTCGGTCCCCGACTGGGGGAGTAAGGACCTCAAGACCGGAACGCTTCGGCGGATCGTTAAAGATTTGGGTTTCGATTGGGAAGAGTTTACGAGTGCGTAGCTTCGATGGATCGGAACGAATAGTTCAAGGATCATTTATGACCAACGGTGAACTCATAAAAGGCGTTTACGATGCATTTGCGACCGGCGATGTCCCGGGCGTTTTGGGAGCGTTCGACCCGAATATCTCATGGACCGAGGCCGCGGGGTTTATGTATGCCGGCACTTATGAAGGTCCGCAGGCCGTTCTTAAGAATGTATTTATGCGGCTCGGGACCGAATGGGAAGGCTTTGCCGCCGTCCCGGAAAAGATAGTGGACGGCGGCGATGGGAACGTCATCGCGACCGGCACATATTCGGGCAAGTTCAATGAAACGGGCAAAACGACAAAGGTCCCGTTCGCCCATGAGTGGGAGATCCGCGACGGAAAGGTCGTCCGCTTTCGTCAGCACACGGATACGCTGATGATACATCGCGATCTTGGGTTGTAGATTGCTCCGGCTGCGTCGTTGATTGAGGATCTGGCGCAGTAATGATCGCCAACAGGAAGCGAAAATGCGACTTGTTTTTGCTCTCATTCTTTTGATCTTTGTTTGTTGTCTGGTTGGGTGTAGTGGGGTGGCTTATCGTTTGCCCGGTTCGAACATGGCTCCGACGATCACTCCCGACGACATGGCGGTCGTAAACCCGGTTCACTATACGTTCAACGACGTCGAGCGGTTTGACATTGTTGTTTTCGAGGCCCCGGAGGAGATCAAGTTGATTTCACGCGAGCCTGGTATGCGTCTGATGATGCGTGTTATTGGCCTTCCGGGTGAAGTTGTTGAGCTTAGTGATGGAGAGGTGTTGATTAACGGGAAGAAGTTGATTCAGGAATTTGATGTAACGATTGAAAGAAAGAACTTTTGGGCCGATAACCGTTGAACCGAATAAGTACTTTCTGCTGGTGACAATCGACCAGAAAGCTTAGATAGCCGACAATGGAAAGATCCGACGATTGAACGAAGCCAGATCTATTCAAAAGTAGTTCAGATAAAAAGGGCTTCTACAACGGAAACTAAGATGGAAATCAAAGCAATAGGCTGCGAACCTCTCTCGCTAAAGCGTGTCTATATCGAAAATGGCCACACGCTCAAGGTTTATCGCGAGACGGGCGGTTATAGATCGCTGGAGAAGGCGATCGGAATGACGCAGGACGCGATCATTCAGGAAGTGAAAGATTCAGCGCTCCGCGGACGCGGCGGTGCCGGCTTCCCTACCGGGATGAAATGGTCCTTCGTCCCCCGCGATTCGCCAAAGCCGAAGTACATCGTCTGCAATGCTGATGAATCCGAGCCGGGCTCGTTCAAGGACCGCTATCTGCTCGAGTTCGACCCGCATTCGCTGATCGAAGGGATGATCATCGCCGGCTTCGCCCTCGGAGCCGCAACCGGTTACATCTACTACCGCGGCGAGTATAACTATCTTATCCACGTGATGGATGAGGCGTTAAAAGAAGCCCGTGAGGCCGGTCTGCTCGGCGACAACATTTTGGGCTCAGGCTTTTCGATGGACATCCACACCCACACCGGTGCGGGTGCTTACATCTGCGGCGAAGAAACGGCCCTGCTCAGTTCGCTCGAGGGCTTCCGCGGCCATCCGCGGATGAAGCCGCCCTTCCCGGCGGTCGAGGGGCTCTATGCATGTCCGACCATCGTCAATAACGTCGAGACGCTGACCTCCGTCCCGCAGATCATCGAAATGGGCGGCATTGCCTGGCGCGACCTCGGCACAGAAAAGAGCGGCGGGACAAAGCTCTGGTCCATCAGCGGTCACGTCAAGAAACCGGGCGTCTATGAACTTCCGATGGGCTATGCCGATATGGAAAAGTTCATTATGGAAGACTGCGGCGGCATGCTCCGGAGCGATAAAAAGCTTAAGGCAGTTATCCCGGGCGGATCGAGCGTTTACATAATGAACGCCGGCCAGATCCTTGGCCAGGGCGTCACGCTCGACTACGAAGGCCTCGTCGAGGCCGGATCCATGCTCGGCACCGGCGGGATGATGGTGATGGATGAAACGGTCGACATAATGGAGACGACCAAGAATCTCTCGGAGTTTTACAAACACGAATCTTGCGGTTGGTGCACACCCTGCCGCGAGGGCACGGATTGGATCGTCAAGATATTCGACCGCATTGCGGCCGGAGGCGGAAAGCCGAGTGACGCTCAGCTTTTGCTCGATATCTGCGACAACATTGAGGGCAAGTCATTCTGTCCGCTCGGCGATGCGGCCGCGTGGCCGGTCCAGAGCGCGATAAAACAGTTTCCGGATGATTTCAAGAGGTGGATCGCCGGGAAGACCAATGGAAACGGTACTCAGCCGAACAACTGAGAGAGGTAATTATGGGAAAAGGCGATAAACGAACACGGAAAGGAAAGATCTCAGCCGGAAGCTACGGAAAGACCCGCCCGAAAGGCGGCAAGAAAAAGACCGGCGGCCAACCGAAGACCGGCGAATAGGCCTGATTTTGATAATGCCCGGCCGCGGCCGGATGTAAACTCTTAATGTCACAAGAGAAAGTAAAAGTAGTCTTGAACGGAGTGGAGGTCGAGGCCGATAAAGGTGCGGTCCTGATAGATGTTTGTCGTGAGAACGACGAGAACATCCCTTCCTTCTGTTATTACAAGGACCTCGAGCCGCAGGCCTCATGCCGGATGTGCCTTGTCCGCATCGACAAGATGCCGAAGCTCCAAACCTCCTGCACCATAAAGTGTTCGGACGGAATGGTCGTAACGACCGAGAGCCCTGAGATCGAAAAGGCACAGCGGGCGATGGGCGAGTTTCTGCTTGCCAACCATCCGCTCGATTGCCCTGTCTGCGACCGCGGCGGCGAGTGCGAACTGCAAGAGGTCATCTTCGATTGGGGCGACGTCGAAGAGCGTTTTACTGAACGCAAGAACGTCCAGCCCGAGAAATACCTCTCGCCGATCGTTGCTAACGACCCGCAGCGGTGCATTCTCTGCAAACGCTGCACCCGCGTTTGTAACGAATGGATGGGCGAGGACGCCATTGAGGCCGGCAACCGCGGCGTCAATACCGTTATCGGCACCTACGGCGGGTGGCTCAATTGCTCGCAGTGCGGAAACTGCATCGAGGTCTGCCCGACCGGGACGCTTCTCGACGCCGTTTACCGGCATGAAACACGCCCTTGGGAGCTAGACCAGACCGTCTCGACCGATGTTTACAGCTCGGACGGAATGCAGATCTCTATCGGGTCACGTGGCGGCAAGGTGCATCGCATCGTCGCCCGCGACCGTTACGTCAACGGGCTCAACGGCGAGTTCCTCGATGTAAAGGCCCGCTTTGCACACGAATTCATCAATCACCCCGACCGCATCAAGACGCCGATGATCCGCTACTCAAAGGGCGGAAAGCTGATTCCCGCAACCTGGGACGCGGCCATCACGATGATCGCCGATCGGTTTGCCGAGTACGGTTCCGCAGTCGGTGTTATCGCCAGCCCACGGCTGACAAATGAATCGCTCTTCACGCTCGGCCGCTTTGCAAAGGAAGTCGTCAATAGCGACAACCTCGCCGTTGCCGACCCGCTGAGCATGGCCGCCTTTATGGCCAATCTGAGTGCTCCGCTCGCGACGCATAACGATATTCGCTACGCCTCGGCGATCGTCATCATCGGCGGCGAGCCGGAAGAAGAACAGACCTTTACCGCAAAGCAGGTTCGGCAGGCCGTCCGGAACGATGGAGCGAAACTCGTCATGGTCAACGACACGCCGATCAGGCTCCGGGCACAGGCCTCGCAGTTCGTTCACATCAACCCCGCAAGCTACGATGCTTTCGCTCTAGCCTTTGCGGGCGGCGACAGCTCGGCCCTCGATAATGCCGGCGTCGGTTCGGACGAGATCGAAGCGATCCGCACCGTCATCAGCGAAGCCTCGGGCGACGTTGTGATAATGGCCGGGAACCAGCTCTCCGAGGCGGCCCAAGCGGCGATCGCGGCCTCGGCCGGAAGCTTTGCAGGCGAGGGCCGTCGCGTTCTTCTGCATCCGCTTCTGCTTCACAATAATTCAATGGGCGGCGTGGACATACTGCCGTGGGCAAAGCCGGTCGAGGACGTCGTCTCTGCCTCAAAGGCGTTGCTCATCGGCGGCAGCCTATCTGATGCCTCCGTGCTTACGGGCAAGGAATTCGTCGTCGTTCAAGAGCTTTTCGAAACCGAAACGACCGATCATGCCGATGTCGTCCTTCCGGCTGCATCATTTGCCGAGGCGGACGGCACATTCACCAACAACGCCGGCAACGTCCAGCGTGTCCGTAAGTCGATCGACCCCGTCCATCAATCAAAACCCGATTGGATGATCACCTCGCTAATCGCCGCGGAAATGGGCGTCGATCTCGGCTACAACTTCTCTGCCCCGGCCGTGTTTCGGGCTCTAGCTGATGCAGTCCCGGCTTATGAAGGGCTCCGCTATCCGGCGCTCAAGGACGAATCGAACCCGGTCCAGGCAAAATACTCGATCGAGACCGGCCGCGATATCTCAGCGAGCATCGACAAACTAAAAGCGTCTGCGGCGTCGCTGGAGCCCGGCGAAAAGATCACGGAGACGCCGCGAATCGGACATAAACTCCATCGGTTGACGACCATGACGAGCAAGACGGCCCAGTTCCACCTGCTCGCCCACGGCAACCCGAAACCGGATAACCTGCTTGTCGCTCCGCTCGTACAGTTCAACCCAGACGGGACGCCGCGTGAAGAGGCGGAATCGGCCACGGTCGGTATTGCGGACCGTGCTCAAGTTGGAGGGACGAAGTAAATTTTCTATATGGAAACTGCTTTCAAAACGGCTTTTCCGTTGATCGTTTATTCGCTCGGCATTGTTGCGGCGTTTGGCGGCGTGATGATGATCGTCGCGTACACCGTTCTTGCCGAACGCAAGGTGCTCGGCTGGATCCAGGGCCGCATCGGGCCGAACCGCGTTGGCCCTTGGGGCGTGCTCCAGCCATTTGCCGATCTGCTCAAGTTCATCCTTAAGGAAGACCTTACCCCGGATAAATCGACCAAGTTCGTATATTTTCTAGCTCCGATCGTAGCTTTGACGGCGGCATTTCTGCCGATGGTGGTTTATCCCTTCGGCCCGCCGCTCAGCGATCCGCTCAGTTGGTTGGTTCCCTATCTGCCGGTCGTTCCGCTTGGTGCGGAACCGAACATCGTCGCATGGATCGCCGAGCAGGCCAAAAACATGCCGCTGACCATCGCCCGGATCGATATCGGTGTGCTTTTCGTTCTGGCGGTCACCTCGGTCGGTGTTTACGGCATCGCTCTGGCGGGATGGTCGTCCAACAACAAATATTCGCTGATGGGCGGACTTCGCTCTTCGGCCCAGATGATCTCTTACGAGCTTGCGATGGGAGCCTCGGTGCTCGGCGTCGTAATGCTCGCCGGAACGCTCGACCTCAACGGCATCATCAACGCCCAGGCAAATTCGCCGTGGTACATGCGTTGGTTCATCATCCCGCAGTTCATTGGCTTTATCGTGTTTTTGATCTCCGCATTTGCGGAAACGAACCGGGTGCCGTTTGACCTGCCCGAGGCTGAGACCGAACTCGTCGCCGGTTTCCATACCGAGTATTCGGCACTCAAGTTCGCGCTGTTCTTCATGGCAGAGTACGTAAACATGTTCACCGTTTCGGTGATGTGCGTCGTGCTCTTCCTGGGCGGTTGGTACATTCCGCGACTCGATTACCCAGCCCGTGCGGCCGGCATGGAGGGGCTCTTTGGGGTCGGAACCATTGGCTACGCACTGGTCAGCCATGTCGGGTTCTTGCTCAAGATCTTTCTCTTCCTGTTCCTTTATATCTGGATCCGCGGAACTCTTCCGCGTTTCCGCTTTGACCAACTGATGGCATTCGGCTGGAAGTTCCTGCTGCCGGTCGCCATCGGCAATGTGATCGTTACGACCGTCGTGGTCTTTTTGATGAATCGGTAATTGACCGGCCGGCGTCAACTCCGGCCGTCCGCACGTTTGCGGTAACAAGTTATGGCAGGCACTGTCCTTTTCTTTTTGTTTGCGGGATTCGCGATCGCTTGTGCGATCTCAATGGTCTATCACCGCAACCCGCTTTACTCGGCGATCTCGCTGATCGGCGTTTTTCTGGCTCTCTCGGCTCTTTATTTGACGCTGGCGGCGCCGTTCATCGCCATCACGCAGATCCTCGTCTATGCAGGAGCGATCATGGTCCTTGTCATCTTTGTGATCATGCTGCTCAACTTGGATGAGGACAAGCCGCTCAATCGGCTTAAGTATCTTTACGCCGTCGGCGGCGGGCTCGGGGTTGCGTTGCTTGCTCAGACATTCTTTATTTTTTATGCGGTGCTCAAAGCGCCGAAGGCCGAGGTTGACCCGAATACGACGGTTGGCAAAACAATGTCCATTGGCCGGGCGATGTACACAGAATATCTGCTGCCGGTCGAGATCGTCGGCGTAATGCTCCTGATGGCGATCATCGGCGCTGTCATTCTTGTCCGCAAGCTGGAGCACCCGCATCTTGAATTGGTCGGCGAAGACGAGGACGAGAAGGAATAGAAAACGTCGGTTGAGATAGATTTTAGGGCGGCGAGCCGCCTAGTACGAGATAAGAAAATGCAGCCAGGACTGGAAAGCTATTTGGCACTCTCGGGCATCCTCTTCACCATCGGGGCGGTCGGGGTCATCTATAAGCGCAACGCGATCGGTATGTTCATGTGCATCGAGCTGATGCTCAATGCCGTTAACCTGACCTTCGTCGCCTTCTCGCGTTACTACGGAGATGTCTCGGGGCAGTTGTTCGTCTTTATGGTGATGAGCGTCGCCGCGGCAGAAGCTGCCGTCGGCCTCGGCATCATCATCGCGTTTTTCCGCAACCGGCTATCGGTCGATGTGGACGACGCAAGTATTTTGAAGTTTTAGGGCGCTTTTAACGAATGAACTGGCGTGTTCGACAAATTGCAGTAATTGGGTGTCTGGCTTTTGCCGCGGCTTCCTCATCGGCGCTTGGACAGACGGCCAGCCAGTGCTTGCCGCCCGCAGAATCGGCATTCAGGTCGATGAGCCGTGCCGAAATGGAGGCCGTGATCGCGGACGTCGCCGAAACAAACCCGGCGTTGATCGAACGGCTACGCGACGAGCCTGAACTGCGAAAAGCCCAGGTCGAGAATATTCGCGAGCTACTCGCGTTTGCGTCTGCGGCGGTAAAGGATGGCCTTGCCGCCGAAAGCGTCAATTGTGCCGAACTCGCAAACATTCGCGATGAGTTGGTCGCCGGCCACTTCTCGCTTGGGGCGGGCGAGGCGAAGACCCTCTTCCGCGACACCGTAAGCGAGGAGCAGGTCGCTGCCTATTGGAAAGGAAGCAGTGCCCAGGAATCGGCCGAACGAAAAGCTAGTTTCGAGCGGTTCATCGCCGTGAAACTTGCTTTGCTCGCCCGCGACTCCGCCGATGGCGAAGAACCGTCAGTCACCCAAGAGGAGCGCAAGCAGGCAGAGGACTTTTTCGCTCGAACAAAGATCGCCGTAAGCGAGTTTGAGTCACGGAAAACTCAGGTCTCGGACCGGACCAAAGGCTTGATCGAGATCAACATCAAGCTTCAACAGGCTCAGTTCCTTGCTCGTCGTTATTCTGAAACGATCGGAAGCAAGACCTCTGCTACCGATGATGAGATTGCCAAGTTCATTGCCGCGCGGCCGGAATTCGACAATTCTGCAAAAAAGGCCAAAGCCGAACAGATCTTGGTGCGTGCAAAAAAGGGCGAGGACTTTGCGGTATTAGCGAATGAATTCTCGCAGGATCCGGGAAACCGCGATGAGAGCGGCAAGTTGGCGGGCGGGCTTTATAAAGGTGTAGGCCGCGGCGTCTTTCTTCCCGCGTTCGAGCAAGCAGCACTTTCGCTCAAACCCGGGGAAATCTTCCCGACGTTGGTCGAGACCGACTTCGGTTTCCATGTGGTCAAACTCGAGCGAAAGGATTCGTCTGCCGATGGAACGTTCGACGTGCGGCATATTCTGATCGATACGACCGTCGCCGACCCGAAGGCCCCCGAAGGACGCGGACTGCCGGTTGGCGAATATGCTCGGCAGCAGATTGAAACTGAGAAAGAGCGAAAGCTTTTGGCCTTGCTTATCCAGACACACCAGATCACGGTGGCCGATGATTTTGTGCTGCCCGCAGCGGCTGAAAAGCCGCAACCGAGAGATCGGAATTAAGGGTTCTTTGAGGTTTTGCAGTTGTGTTTTTCCGGAAGGCGATCGATGGGGACGAGCAGCGGATAGAAGAGTTCGCTACTGCTCTTGTCGAGCAGCACGTTGGTTACGACGGCAAGCGGTTCACGAATATGCTCGTCGCGGGCAAGACGGCCGCGTTCTACCGAAGCCGTTTCAACGACCCGAACTCGTGTGTGCTGGTCGCCGAGGTTGACGGTGAGATCGCAGGTTTTGCGTACCTCGAGTTTGATGAGTACAACTTCGAGGAAATGCTCCGAAAGGGCGTTTGGCTGCACGACATTTACGTTGACGCCGCCTTTCGCGGACGCGGCATCGCAAAGGAGTTGCTCAGGGCCTCGGCGGAAGAGGCGAAAAGATTTGGAGCCGAAAAGCTGCTTCTGACTGTTGCGGCGGCAAACAGCGAAGCTCAAAGGATTTTTGCGAAAGCTGGATTCCGTCAAACGATGATGGAAATGACACTGGATATACCCGGTGAAATGTAATGATCGAGAATAATCTCTTAAGCATAATCATCTTCGCCCCGCTTGCGGGTGCGTTGATCAACTGGCTCGTCGGCGGAAGGCTCAAGAACGAAATGTTCAGCGGCTTGGTCGCCTGCGGCTCTATCGCCATTTCGACCGTCGTCGCGTTCTATCTCGCTTTTTTTGCGAATGGCGGGGCATTGTTCATCGAGAAGCCGATCCTTGACCATATCTGGACTTGGGTAAACGTCGCCGGCTTCCGTGCCGATTTCGCCTTGGGCATGGATCCGCTCTCGGGCATTTATGCCTGCTTCATTACCTTCGTAGGGCTCTTGATCCACATCTTCGCCACCGGCTATATGCACGGCGACAACGGATTCTACCGCTTTTTCGCTTACCTGAACCTTTTCATGTTCGCGATGCTGACGCTTGTGCTTGCAGATAACTATCTGCTGATGTTCGTCGGCTGGGAAGGCGTCGGTCTTTGCTCATATCTGCTCATCGGTTACTACGTTAAAAAGAACGAAGCCCGCGAAGCGGCCAAGAAGGCGTTCGTGATGAACCGCATCGGCGACTGGGGCGTGCTGATGGGCATCTTTCTTATCTTTACGCTTACGGGTTCGATCTCGTTCTTCGATAAGACCGTTGATGGCGTCGAGGTCCAAAGCGTTTTCACCTACGTGCTTGCCAATATGCAGGCTGAGCCCTTCACCTGGGGAGCGATCATCGCCGGCGGGCTGACCTCGATCGGTGTTTTGCTCTTCATCGGTGCCACCGGCAAATCGGCACAGATACCGCTCCTGACCTGGCTTCCGGATGCGATGGCCGGCCCGACGCCCGTCTCGGCCCTCATCCACGCCGCGACGATGGTCACCGCCGGCGTCTATCTCGTCGTCCGCTCGAACGCCATCTATCAGCTTTCGCCGACCGCGATGTGGATCATCGCCGTAATCGGTGCCGCGACCGCTATATTTGCCGCGACCATCGCCATCGCCCAGAACGACATCAAGAAAGTGCTCGCCTATTCGACCGTTTCGCAGCTCGGCTTTATGTTCCTTGCCGCGGGCGTCGGGGCTTTCGTTGTTGCCATTTTCCACGTGATGACCCACGCCTTCTTTAAGGCACTTCTCTTCCTCGGTTCGGGTTCGGTCATCCACGGAATGCACCACGAGCAGGACATGCGCAAGATGGGCAATCTGCGCAAATATATGCCGATCACCTTCATAACGATGGTGATGGGCTGGCTCGCCATCGCCGGCATCCCGATCTGGGCCGGCTTTTTCTCAAAGGACGAGATACTTTACAAGACCTTTGCCGCCGACAAATATTTCCAGAACGGCTACTTCCCCGGCAATGAAATGCTCTGGGGCGTCGCGGTCGTAACTGCCATCCTGACCGCCATCTATATGACGCGGATGATGGTGATGACGTTCTGGGGCGAAGAGCGTTTCCATGCGGTGCTGCCGGGCGAAGAGCATCACGGCCACGACGATGAAACTCACGCGGACGCTCACGGTGCCGAGAATCACGACGCTCATGCCGACGATGACGACGAGCACCACGCACTTCCGCCAGACTTTAAGCCGCACGAATCGCCGTGGGTGATGACCGTTCCGCTGATCATTCTTGCATTTCTCTCGACCGTCGGAGGATTGGTCGGAATACCGTATGCGATGAGCTCGCTTGTCGGCGTTAAGGACGCGAACGTTTTTGAACACACGCTTGAGCCCGTCGTCGCCGAGGTACAAACACCGGCCGCGGAAAAGGCCCGTGAAAATGCCAAGGCACATTCGCCCGAGGCCGTCAGCACAGAGCGTTGGCTCGCTCTGCTCTCGACCGTTCTTGCAGTTGTCGGAATCGCTATCGGCTTTGCCCTCTTCCGCAACAATCCGCTCCGGACGATGCCGAAGATACTCGAGGACAAGTGGCGGCTCGACGAGCTTTACAACGGTTACATTGTTGATCCACTGACGCGGCTCTCGACCAACACTTTGTGGAAAGGCTTTGACCTCGGCTTTATTGACGGCATAGTCAATGGCATCGGCAGCTTCGTCTCCGAGCTCGGCGGCATAGCGCGAAACATACAGGGCGGATTTGTCCGCTCCTATGCGGCGTTCATCATCGGCGGTGCGGTTCTGGTGCTCGGCTATTTCGTTTATTACGGCTATAAGCTGATCGGTTAGTTTTTGACGTATGTTTTTCCTTCGGTCGATCTTTGCAGTGTTATTGCTCACCGTCGCAGCGTCTGCGGGCTCGCAAGCGATCAAGAGCGGCGAATACGGCAGCCTGCTTATCGGTGTTGCCGCCGATGGAACGCTGACCGGCCACTTCCGCGAAACGACCGGAATGGACGAAAATGGCCGACCGCGTTTTACCTGCTCGTTCGTTATCCGCGGCGAATCCGGCGACGATGGATTCTACCGGATCAAAACATGGCATCCGGAGTTTCGCGAGGACGTGATCGAGGGCGAACTCTCTTTCGTTGAAATGGACGGGCGTTCCGGCCTTCGGCTTAAGCTCGGAGGCGAGCACGGCGGCTGCTGGAATGTAGCTCCGATGCTGAAAGAAGACGAGGGCGTCGAGTTTGAACTGACCACGCCCGGCGATTGGACCGAGATCAGAATGGCCAAGGCCGCGAAGGCTTATTTTCATAGCTCTGCCGATGCGAAAACGAAGGGCCGAGCGTTCGTTGTAAAGAACGACGTCGTCCGCATTTCGGAAATTCGGGCCGGTTGGGCAGAGGCGACATTTAAGAATGACTCCGGCCGCACGACCCGCGGTTGGCTGAAAACAGATGACCTTTATCCGGCCGCACCGTAGGCTCCGGATAGAAGAACAAAAATGGACTTTGTATCTGAAAATCTTTTGACCCTGCTTATCCTGCTGCCGGTTTTCGGCGCGGTGGGCCTCGTCGCCCATCAGATGTTCTGGAAGCAGGAAGAGCATCTCAAGTGGGTCACACTCGCCATCACAGTGGTGATCTTCCTGCTTTCGCTTCTGCTGCTCGGCGAGGGCGGAACGAAGGCGGGCGGTTTCTCGTTCGTCAAGAATGTCCCGTGGATCGAGGCGATCAATACGAATTACCACGTCGGCATCGATGGGCTGAGCCTCTGGCTGGTCATTCTTACGACGTTCATAATGCCGATCGCTATCCTCTCGACCTGGCACGCCGTCGAGAAGCGGCCGCTGGCGTTTTATGCGTTTCTACTTCTGCTCCAGAGCGCAATGATCGGCGTTTTTGTCTCGCTTGACCTGCTGGTCTTCTATTTGTTCTTTGAGGCCTCGCTGGTCCCGATGTTCTTTCTCATCGGCATCTGGGGCGGAGCGAACCGTATCTACGCCGCGGTCAAGTTCTTTATCTTTACGGCCGTCGGCAGCCTTCTGATGCTCGTCGCGATCATCGCGCTTTACTTCATGCATCAGCAGGCGACCGGTGTCGGGACGTTCGATTTCGTAACGCTTCTCGGATCTATCGAATCCGGAACGCTCGTCCTTACCGGCTCGGCCGGGCTGCTGCTCTTCATCGCGTTCGCCCTTGCGTTCTCGATCAAGGTGCCGCTCTTCCCGTTCCACACATGGCTTCCGGATGCACACACCGAGGCACCGACGGCCGGCTCCGTGATCCTTGCCGCCGTTCTGCTCAAGATGGGAACCTACGGGCTGATGCGGTTCAATTTTCCGCTCTTTCCCGAAGCGGCCCGCGAGCTTGCCCCGATCTTCATCATTCTTGCGATCATCGGCATTATCTACGGTGCCCTCGTCGCGATGGTCCAGCCGGACGTAAAGCGGCTCGTCGCTTATTCATCGGTTGCCCACATGGGCTTTGTCATCCTCGGGATGTTCTCGTTCACCGAATGGGGAATGCAGGGCGCACTTTACCAGATGCTCAACCACGGCATCTCGACCGGTGCACTCTTCCTGCTCGTCGGCTTTATTTACGAACGCCGGCATACCCGCGAGATCAGCGAATTCGGCGGGCTCGCGAACGTGATGCCGATCTACGCGACCTTTTTCGTCATTACGGCGATGTCGTCGATCGGCCTGCCGTTCCTTAATGGTTTCGTCGGTGAGTTCCTGATCATGGTCGGGATGTGGAAGTCGTCGATCCTCGCCGTCACCGCAACCGCCAACTGGAACTACATCGCCACCATGGCAGCCGGAACCGGCGTTATCTTCGCCGCCGTCTATCTGCTCTGGATGATCCAGCGGGTCTTCTTCGGCAAGGTGACCAACGAAAAGAATCGCATTTTGACGGACCTGACTCCGCGTGAGATCGGCATCATGATCCCGCTTCTTTTCCTTATGGTCTTCATGGGTGTTTATCCGCGTCCGTTCCTTGATCGCTCGCGTGACGCGGTCGTCGCCATTCAGGAACGCGTTGTGAAACAGGCCGGCGGAACGGTCGAGGTGGTTGAGACCTTCGAAAAGGAATAGCGGCCCGAGAAAGTTTGTATGCAATTGTCTGACCCGAACGTAAATCTTTTGATCATAATGCCGGAGATCATCATCGCCCTGACCGGCGTTATCGTGATGCTCTACGATTGCTTTTTCCCGAAGAACCGCGGGATAACCGGCACGATGTCGCTCCTCGGCATTGCGGCGGCTGCCATCTCAATCGCCCTTATATGGCCCGGCGGCTCGGTGCCGGACTCGGCATGGGGCGGAATGATCGTCCATGACAGCCTTAGGCTGAGTTTCTCGGTCGTATTTTTGCTCGTCGCGGCTCTTACGATCTTGGTCTCGAGCGTCTGGATCGAACGCGAGGATGTGCCCGGCGGCGAGTACCACGCACTGCTGCTCTTCGCGACATTCGGAATGCTCCTTATGTCCTCGGGAAATGACCTGGTCATCATTTTTCTCGGGCTCGAGACGCTTTCCATCGCCACTTACGTAATGGCCGGACTCCGCAAATCCGACCTCAAGTCGAACGAATCAGCGATGAAGTATTTCATCCTCGGCTCGCTCGCCTCGGCGTTTTTGCTTTACGGAATGGCGTTGATCTATGGAGCGACCGGTACGATGAATATCACCGAGATCGCCGCGAAGGTGGCCGACCCGAACTTCCCTGCCCTTCTGCTCGTTGGTGCGGCGATGCTTATTGTCGGCTTCGGTTTCAAGGTCGCGGCCGCTCCATTCCACGTTTGGGCACCGGACGTTTATGAAGGTGCTCCTTCGCCCGTTACCGGCTTTATGGCCGCCGGGCCGAAAGCCGCCGCGTTCGCCTCGTTCCTTCGCATCTTTGTCATCGGCTTCCCGGTGGTCGGCGGGCTTGAGGCAGCGGGCTATCTCAACTATTCCTGGACGACCGCCCTCGCCGTAATGGCGATCGCAACGATGACCGTCGGAAACGTCGCGGCGATAATGCAGAACAACGTCAAGCGTATGCTTGCGTATTCTTCGATCTCGCACGCGGGCTATGCACTCGTCGGATTTGTCGGAGCGGGCGTTGCTCTAACCCAATCGAACCGCGACGCCGCCATCGCTGCCGTGGCGTTCTATATGCTTTCTTACGCTGTGGCGAACATTGGCTCATTTGCCATCATCACCTTGCTGGGACAAAAGAACGACCGCCGAACCGAGTTTGAGGACTTCAACGGCATCGGCTTTAAATCACCCGTGCTCGCCTTTACGCTTTCGCTCTTTATGCTCAGCCTCCTCGGGCTTCCGCTGACCGCGGGCTTTATCGGCAAAGTGCTCGTCTTCCGCCCGGCTCTCGAGGCCAACAACCTGCTGCTGACGATAATGGTCGTCGCCGCCGTTATCAATACAGCGATCTCCGCTTACTATTACCTGCGTATTATCGTCGTGATGTTCTTCAAGGAGCGTGCGACCGATTGGGTCGAGCCGCGAATCCCCTCGGCACTTGCCGCGGCGATCCTGGTTACGGTCATCGGCACATTCTATTTCGGCATATTTGGTAATCGTGTCATCGAGCGTTTCAGCACGCAGCCGATCGCCGAAGCCGTTTCACAAAGGTAATTCCGACATGCCGGATGCCGTCGCGTTTGCGGCTGCATCCGGCTTTTCTATTTTAAATTCAGGTGCCCGGACGGGATGATGACAGGAGCTGCAGAGATACGAAATGCCATCGGCGAAAACTGGATACCGCACATCTACGCGGACCGCGTTCGCCCGCTGCGGACCCGAGCCTTTGAGATGGACATCGCCGAACGCGAGACGTCGCCCGTAATAATGGACACTCTGCTCGGCTGCGAGTTGAAGGTCGGCCGTGTCCGCCTGCAATGCCCAACACGTCCCGTCGCACGCTATCTGGCTGTTTTCGCCCGCGTCGGCTGCCGGAAAGTCGCCGTTCCTTACGACATAACCCGCATACCAGAGCTCGCCGAAGAATTCGAGGCCGCCTGGGCAAATACCGAGTCACAGATCGTCTCCACAAGTGCGGGGCTTTCGCCGCAAGCGGCCGGCCGAGTGCGGGCCGCCGTCGTCCGCGAGATGCGTGATGAGATCGCAAAGATCGGCTCGGGCGAGATGATGCCGCTCTTTGAGACCTCGACCAAGCAAAGGAAAGACTGATATAATCATCAAATTGTTCTTTACCCGGTATTACGGGTTAAGGAACAGTTCACTTTGGGATAAAGATTATGTTCGATGCCGTTCGCCAGTCCGCCGTCCGAGAAGAGTTGCCGTTCCCCCATGGAAACCGAACCTTCTGTCTTTACGAGCCGATCGAAAAGACCATCGACAGCGCCCGCGTCCTGATCGTCAATAATCTGCTGCGTTACGAAACCGACCTCTCGCCGCTGGCGTTTGAGGACTGGCAGGACTCGATCCCGTCGCGGCTTCGCTTCGAACGCAAGGTCGCCGGAATGGCGACGGACAACATCGCACAGAACCTCAACCGGCTAGTGCGTTCGCCAAAATCGACCACCGTCCATCTTTCCGAGATCGCTCGTGCCGTCGCTGATTTTCGCCCGGAGGCTGTCGTCTTAAGCGGCACCTTTAGCGATTTTGATTACTACAATCCCGAGCACATCGAGAGCTTCAAGGAGTTTATTCACCAGACAAAGCTACCCGTGCTCGCCATCTGCGGAGCACATCAGCTCGTCGGCGTCGCCTATGGTTCGGAGCTCAAAACGCTCGATGGTCTTGAGCTGCACGAAAAGCGAGCGGACCGGCTCGTCGAATATCAATATCGATTCGTCAAAATAACCGACCGTTCGGACCCGATCTTCGATGGGATCGACGATACGATGTCCGGCGTTTGGCAGGATTACACGAAAGAAAGCGACGTACTCCGCGTTTGGCAGAACCATGGCGTCCAGGTGATGGGCGTGCCCGAAGGTTTTCACCTTCTCGCAACCTCGTATCTTTGCCGGAACCAGATGATGGTCAAGCGGTCTGATGGCCAGTTGATCTATTGCGTTCAGTTTCACCTCGAAAAGTCGTTCGAGGATTGGTCAAAGAATCCGACCCGCTGGGAACACCCGAACGAGTCCCGCGATGGCCGCATCCTCTTCGAAAATTTCCTCAAGCTCGCAAAGCAACACCGATAGTTGGAGACTAAAATTGAAAAGGTGGCGGCCCCGAGATCCGAGGCCGCCTTTTTCGTTGCTTCTACGAAACCGTCGTCAATTCAGTCGAAACAGTGCTCGGGGACGTTTTCGAGCGTGTCTTCGATTAACATATCGACTACGGCCTTGAAATCACCGCCTGTCTCTTCGTAAACCTTAAGCTGTTTGTCGGCCGAAGTTCCCCGCTCAAGGATCGTGTGGATGTGCTCGACCTCTTTCCGCGAGTCAAGCGGGTCAAGGACGTCGTCTACGAAATCGAGTAGTTCACGGATCAGGTCCTTGACCGGCACTTCTTTCTGCTTCCCGAGGTCGAGCAGTTTGCCGTCAAGCCCGTATCGAACCGCACGCCATTTATTTTCCTGGATGAGCCGCCGGTGATATAGACGGAAACCCAGATTCTTGTCTATCAGCACGTTCAGCTTGGCAACGATGGCCTGGAATAGGGCCGCCACGGCGATCGTATCGTCTACCCTGGTCGGGATGTCGCATATCCTGAACTCGAGCGTCGGGAATTTGCAGTGCGGCCGGACGTCCCACCAGATCTTTGTCCCGTCCTGAATGCAGTTCATCTTGACGAGCAGATCGACGTAACTCTGATACTGTTGAAACGACTCGAAATGATCGGGAATATCCGTTCGCGGGAACTTCTTGAAAACCTCCGAGCGGTATGACTTCAGGCCGGTATTAAAGCCAAGCCAGAACGGCGACGAGGTCGTCATCGCGAGGACGTGCGGAAGGAAATAGCGGGCCGCGTTCATAATGTTGATCCGCCGGTCCAAGTCCTCGACCGCAACGTGGACATGGACACCGAAGATCAGCAGGCTTCTCGCTACCATCTGAAGCTCGTCCACGAGCAGCTTGTAGCGGTCGCCTTCGTAGATCTCCTGCTCCGACCACTTTGAGAAGGGATGCGTTGAGGCCGCAGCGATCGCCATTCCCTTTCTGCGGGCGAGCCCAGAGATGATGCAGCGAAGTTTCGTGATATCTTCGCGAGCTTCCTGAATATTGGCGCAAACGCCGGTGCCGACCTCGATCATCGACTGGATCATCTCCGGCTTGATCTTTTCGCCAAGCAGGAGCTTGCCCTCATCGAGGATCTCGGACACGTGTGACTTTAATTCCCGTGTGTGCGGATCGACGATCTGGAACTCCTCTTCGATGCCGAGTGTAAATTGTTCAAACATTCGTTGTTTCGTCCTTCCCCTACAATATGCTGCCAGTGTTTCTATTCTGTTACCTTGTTTATGCCGCTGTTCCTTCAGCAGCCGGCTCGCCTGGACGTGCCATTTCCTCGGCAAGTTCGAGGAACGCCTTGGCCGCGTGTGAGAGCGGCGAATTTCGGCGGTACACAATATGGAGCCGCCGTTCGAGCCTCATTTCCTTGACCGAGATCCCAAGCAGTCGTCCACTCGCGATCTCAGCAGCGGCCGTCAGCCTCGGTACAAGTGCAACTCCTGCATTTTGCTCGACCATCCTCTTGATCGCTTCGAGTGACGGCAGCTCAACAGTGATCCGAAGCGGAGTGCGGTGGCTTGCAAAACACTCTATCACTTTTTCGCGATAAGGCGATTTCGCATTGTGTGCGATAAAGGTCTCGTCGGCCAGTTCTCTGATCGGGACCGAAGCCCGGCCCGAAAATCTATGGCCCGGAGCAACGATCAGGACCAGCTCGTCCGTCAACACCTGCATCGCCCGAAGCCCCGGATCGGCCGGCTTGAATGAAAGCACGCCGAGTTCCACTTCCCGCGAAGCGATCTCTTTCGGTATCCGGCTCGCAACGCCCCGCTTTACCTCGACCTTGATCTGCGGATGCCGCTGGCGAAACTCGATTATCAACGGCAGGAGGTAAAAGACGGTGTGCTCGTTCGCGCTGATCGTTACCTTTCCGCGGTGGAGTTCCGAAAGTTCCTTTACCGCAAGCTCCGCATTGCGGCGGAGATTGAGTATCTGCCGCGCGTATTCGACCAGCACCTCGCCGGCATCGGTCAGTGTACCGTCCTTTGATGAACGGTCGAAGAGCCGCTGTCCGAGGTCCTGCTCGAGCCGGCTGATCGCCTGGCTGACGGCCGGTTGCGTGCGGTCGAGTATCTCGGCGGCCCTTGAAAAGCTCCGCTCATTGGCCACCGTTATAAGAACTTCAAGCTGGTTAATGTCCATCTTTTATTCACGATTGTGAGATTATCCTATCCGATAGTTGTATAACTTTCAATTATAAACAGAGTGAATTTCAACCCTCTCGAAGCGGCCCGAGATGCACTTACAATTCGCACTTTTCCGGAGTCCTTGTTTCGGCCTTAACTTGTTTGACATACAAGACTTCGACCGATACCATTTCGGTTGGTGATCAAAGTCCCGCCGGGTTGGTCAATTTCCTCAAAAGCAGTTAAAATGGCTGATTATTAAGTTCAGCGTTTCTGCTCTACCAAGTATGGGATTTTCAACAATTGCGATCCACGCCGGTAACGAGCCCGATCCGGCAACCGGCGCGGTATCGGTACCCATCTACCAGACCTCGACCTATGCCCAAGACGGCCTCGGCCGCCATAAGGGTTACGAATACGCTCGAACGCAAAATCCGACCCGCACCGCTCTCGAGAAAAATATTGCAGCACTTGAAAATGCACGCTTCGGCTTTGCCTTCGCCTCCGGGATGTCGGCGATCGATTCGGTGCTCAAGCTCGTGAAAGCTGGCGAGCACGTCCTGCTCGGCGATAACACCTACGGCGGAACGTTCCGGCTCTTCGACCGAGTGCTCAGAAACTACGGCGTCGAGTTCGATCTGGTTGACAGCTCCGACCTCTCAGCGTTCGAAAATGCCTTTAAGCCGAACACCAAGATGGTCTTCGTTGAGACGCCGACGAATCCGGTGATGACGGTTACGGATCTCGCCGCCGTCGCCGAGCTTTCGCATGCCCGCGGGGCCAAGGTCGTTTGCGACAACACGTTCATGTCGCCGTATTTCCAGCGGCCGCTCGATCTTGGATGCGATATCGTAGTTCATTCGACCACCAAATATCTTAACGGCCACTCGGACAGCGTCGGCGGCTTCGCGGCTTTGAACGACGAGAAGGACGCCGAATGGATCGGCTTTATTCAGAACAGCATTGGTGCCATACTTTCGCCGATGGATTCGTTTCTCGTCCTTCGCGGAACCAAGACGCTCGCCGTCCGAATGGAGGCACACGACCGCAACGGGCGGCAGGTCGCGAACTTTCTGGCCGAGCATCCGCGGGTAGAAAAGGTCTATTATCCTGGGCTCGCTTCGCACCCGCAGCACGAACTTGCAAAGCGGCAGCAGTCCGGCTTTGGCGGGATGGTCGCGTTCGAAACCGGTTCGCTTGAGAATGCAAAAAAGGTGCTTGAGGGCGTCAAACTGTGTACACTTGGAGAGAGCCTCGGGGGCGTTGAATCTTTGATCTCGCACCCGGCGTCGATGACACACGCATCGGTGCCCGAGGAGCGGCGTAGCCAGCTCGGCATCACCGACGGGCTCGTCAGGATCTCCGTCGGCATTGAGGATGCGGAAGATATCATTGCGGACCTCGATCAGGCACTTGCCTGAAGCGTCCGATGAAATTGCGGAGGCAACGTCTCCGCCGTAATGGCTACCCGCGGCCGTGCTCACTGATCGTATATGCTAAATGTTGAGGTTCATGCCACGTCCCACGTCGGACGCGTAAGGAAAGGCAATGAGGATAATTACCTCATGCTGCACATCTCGCGTTCGCTCGCCTGGACGGGCACACAGGAAGATTCTGAGTTCATCATTGAAAGCCAAGCTTTCGAAGTTGACGACAACGGTGTGGTGCTTGCCGTCTCGGACGGAATGGGCGGAGCGATGGCGGGTGAGGTCGCGAGCACGATGGCGGTCGAATGCGTCTGCGAAAAGCTGCTCGAAGAGGACCTTGAAGAGACGCTTACACCAGAGGCTTACGACTACAATCTCATCGCAAAGCTCTACAACGCAACAGTTTACGCAAATTACCTCATCCATCAGCAAGGCCGCTCGGACACCCAGTTTCAGGGAATGGGCGCGACCTTTACCGGGCTTGGCGTAACGTCTCGCGGCGTCGATCTCGTTCAGGTTGGCGACAGCCGAGCATATCTCGTCCGCAACGGAAAGATCTATCAGGTAACCAAGGACCAGTCGCTCGTTCAGCAGCTCATTGATGCTCAGCAGATCTCGCCCGAGGAAGCGGAGACGCACACGCTGAAGAACGTCATCCTGCAAGCCCTCGGCGCCCAGAACGAGATATTCCCCGTTGCCGCCCGCTTAAAGCCCTGCGATGGCGATGTATTGCTGCTTTGCAGCGACGGCCTTTCAAACAAGGTGACTGCAGCCGGGATCCAGCGGATCGTTACGGAAAATTACGAAACGCTCGCCCAGGCCGCAGCCCAACTCGTTACCGAAGCCAACAACAACGGCGGCGAAGATAACATCACGCTCGTCGTCGCAAAGCTGACCGGCGATAATCTGCCCGCTCCGAACGGCGACGATGTTCAATTGGAATTGCTTGATCTGGGGAATGTTCACGACACCGCCGAGCAGGACACGGCGGAGATACTCGAGGACGAGGTCTAGTCTTGCTTCCAGCCCGGAATTTCCTTTCGCGAGGGGCGGACAAAGATCTTCGCTCCTTCGACCCGGACAACCTCTACTTTTTCGCCGGCCACGAGCACGGTCTCTTCATCGGCAGGGATCGCAGTCCATTCCGAGCCCTGCACGTTGACCGAAGCTGCGTTCAGCGCTCCTTTGCTTCCCTCGAGAACCGTACCGACCTTCCCCGGCAAGGCATCTACGCCAAACTTTGATTCCCGATCGCCCTTGCCCCACATATAATTTGAAAAGATGGTCCGCGACATCGCCGTCAGAGCACCGGAAACGGCAATGAACGCGATGAACTGCCAGAGGTAGCCAAAGCCCATCAGCCCGACGAGCGCCGCCGCCAACGCACCGAGCCCGAACCAAAAAAGCACGAAGCCGAGCGTAAAGACCTCCGCCACGATCAGCGAAACCCCGAGCACCACCCACACTATCCAAGCGTACTGTTCCATCAGCCAAGAACCTCGAACCCTGCCCAAATGATAGCATATCGCCGCCCGGCCTCACTCCTTCAAGCAGCCGCCGCCGGCCCGTGCATTTCTTTAACCTCGGAGTCGGTTGTGCTAATCTCATCATCGTGCTGGGGTGGCGGAATTGGTAGACGCCCAGGACTTAAAATCCTGTGACCTTAGGGGCGTACGGGTTCGATTCCCGTCCCCAGTACCAACCAAAGTTCGGTATTGCTCCGAGGGCGATCTGGGTCGGTTGCAGGCGTGAGTTGAACGCGGTCGATTCCCAGCGGCCGTTGCCGAGTTGCATTGAGGTGACGGCACCGGCGGGGTTGTAGGTGAAGTTCTTTGCGTAGTTCCAGAGGCTGGCCTGTGCGGTGCAGTCGGCGTCGGTGCCCGCCGCGGCGTCCCTGCACCGGGCACTCTGCACCATCGAGAGATCGCCGCTTGCGTCGAGCACGTTCTTCACCACCCGCCCGCTCGGGTACCGCTGCTCCACCATCGTCCCCGAAAGGTTATACGCATACTCCGTCTCATACCCGACCCCATCCGTCGTCTGCCGATGCCCCTTCACACGACCTAAAATGTCCCAGTCAGTTCCCACAAGCGAGCGAGAAATTATTCACCGATCATAAATTCCTTACCATTCCAGTAAATGTGAACTCCTGTACCACCTTCAAAAATGAATGTAATAGACTCCCCTTTTGCATTGGGTGAAATCTTATTTCCAAGAATATTAACTTGCGATCTAGTTTCTTCTTTTGATGAAATTTCCCATTGATTTGTTATGAAATTGTCATCATCAAAGCTCGAAACGGATAGCTTAGATTTAGCTAACGCTGCAAAAAGAAATGGCCGTTGTGCATCCTTGCATACCACGACTCCCCGTTTCCGAGTCGTCTGACCTTTAACAAGAATTGCATAGTCCATGTGCTTATTCCCGTCAAAATCCGCCCTCAAGTAGAATGGGTTGAAATCAGTCTCGAAATTAAACGGCTCGCCAACATCTACCTTTGAGATACACTCTTCAATTTCAGTAGGAATCCAAATCTCCTCGTTTCCATTAGCTGAGCGCGATGATTTTTCGTCTTCAGATTTTATTGAGATGTTACTTGGGAATTCCTTTGAATTCAGAATCGGACTTTGACAAGCCAGCAACAGAACGATAACAAACACCGTAAGTAAGAGTGTATATTTCATAATCATGTCTCGTAAATTTGCCCTCTATTTCCTCCTAGGAGCAGTCTTCCCAATATGAAGATGATGGCGATGAACCTTTTCAGTTGGACTACGCGATTTAGGGGTATTGTCTGGACGCCCAAACCTAGTTTCGTCGCCGGTATACGAGTAAGGAAACCCAAACGCTTTTCCGGCATCGATGAGCCAATTAGTTCTTCCGACATCGGCATTTTTGTACGCGTTATCTCCTTGTAATGGCTTCCCGCTCGAATCCATGTACCTCAAATCAATATCATTGCCCTTGTGTCCACCGTGGCATGGTTTTCCGTTACAATTGCCGGGTTTACCATCACTTGCATTACCAGCGGTGAATACGAGCTTTTCATCGTTAGAATATTTTTGGTGATTTAGCTCCGCGATGTTGAATAGGCTCCCGGCAGCGTTTACTGACAAATATTCTTCTGGAACCTTCTGTCCATCTGCGACGATAAATTGGGCGTCATGATGTTGCGATAGCTTTCTGACATCAATCTGACCATCTTTGTTCGCGTTGTACTCCGTTATATCGCTTGCATTTTTCGATCCATAAACATTAAGTCCCTTCTTTTCATTTTCCAGCGCTAGGGCTGTAAAACATGTTGTGTTCTTGGGACATTTATCTACCCATTGTGGATTTTGCTGCCCTTTCACGATGATCCACAACTCGCCATTTGGGTCTACAAAGAATAGTGGATTATTAAGCACATATAAGTACCGGTTCATGCTTTGGGGCAATGCCGTGTCCATACTTTCAAATATCGGATCGACCGCGTTGAATCTGCCGTGCTGGAAGCTGTACATTCTGGCCTGAGCAAAGTCTAAAGAAGCCTCATTATCCCGTTCATAGCCGGTGAATTTCTGGCGGATGGTGTCGGAGCCGTAGTTTTGTCGGGCGATCTCTTCGCCGTAGGGCATGAAGTCGCGGCGGGAGATGGTTGCGCCGTTTTCGTCGGTTAGGATACGCGGGCTGCCGAGGTGGTCGGCGGTGGTGTAGCTGACCTTTGGTGCTTGGGGGGCGGCGATGGTTGAATATTCGCCGATGAGTTTCCCGCCGGCGTCATAGACGAACACCGTCAACTCGCCGGTCGAGGGCACGTGCTTCTTCACCCGCTTGCCGTCGCCGTCGTATTCGTACTCGCCGACTGTAGAGACCGGGTTGCCGTTCGCGTCGAGCGTTTCCACCTTCACCTGCTTGTTCTCGCCGTCATACGTAAAGCGTCGGCCCTGCGGGTCGCGGACGGCGTTGCCCGGGATTCTTACGCCGTTAGGTTGTCAAAGAACTGATCTGGGGACGAGTATTTGTTTGAGTCGGGTAACCCGCCCCAAGTTGCCCGGGGGCATTATAGACCGCCCGGCCGGGAAATGCGTCACCAAATTGGTGTAGGTCGGTGCATGCGATGGCCGAACCTGAAACGTTGCTGATCTGTGCCGCTTCGGTCTGTGCTTTCTGTGCGGCTTCATTCTGTGCCTTCAGTGGTTCTAGGGTTTGCTTTTGGTCGAACACAGAATTCACAGACGAAAGCCACAGAAGGCTCATACGAGCTTCCGGTTTTCTTCTTTTCTTGTTTCGTGGTTAAAAATCAGCACGGAATATGCCGCCGTCCTCAACGGTTCAGATTCGGTTTAAGAAACGCGACCCACATCTCGCGATGTGGGCTAGACCAAACCCGTCGTCTCCGACGACTCCGCGGGCCGGTCTGTGCGGTTCGGATCTGGTTCTGTGCATTCTGTGGTAATGGCTTTTTTTTTGAACACAGAAGACACAGACGAAAGACACAGAAGGCACAGGCTCAGAACCTCCTACCACCCCGTCCGCCGAAGCGGCGTCCACCCCTCCTAAACAAGGAGGGGAGCTATAGGAATGCGGAATCTACGATTCCAAACTTCGCAACTCTGCAACTCTGTAACTCTGCAACTCACAACTATCCATTTCATCCATATCTTCCATATCTCACGGATCGCCATTCACTTGTGGGCGGAGAGTGGTGACAATGGAGGGCAGCGACCAATTGCGAATGGATAATGGAAAGTGGACAACGGAAAATGATCAAAAGACAAGTATGCGGCTTTTCGGGGAAGCGGATCTTAACGCGGAGCCCGCCGCGAGCGCAGAAGCCGTTTGGCCGAAGTCAAATATTTGTAGCGATCAGCTTTTAGCTGTTAGCCATTAGCCGTTAGCCATTGATCGAAAAGCAATGACGACGAATCAAAGACCAAAAACCAAAGACCAAAGACCAAAGACCCAAGCCCGGCCACGCGTTCCATGTTGCCGGGTTCGGAAAAGGGGGAGAGAGGGGGGGGGGGGGGGGGGGGGGGGGGGGGGGGGGGGGGGGGGGGGGGGGCGGGGGGGGGGCGGGGGGGGGGGGGGGGGCGGGGGGGGGGGGGGGGGGGGGGGGGGGGGGGGGGGGGGCGCCGGGGGGGGGGGGGGGGGGGGGGGGGGGGGGGGGGGGGGGGGGGGGGGGGGGGGGGGGGGGGGCGCGGGGCGGGGGGGGGGGGGGGGGGGGGGGGGGGGGGGGGCGGGGGGGGGGGGGAAGAGGGGGGGGGGGGGGGGGGGGGGGGGGGGGGGGGGGGGGGGGGGGGGGGGGGGAGGGGGGGGGGGGGGGGGGGGGGGGGGGGGGGGGGGGGGGGGGGGGGGGGGGGGGGGGGGGGGGGGGGGGGGGGGGGGGGGGGGGAGGGGGGGGGGGGGGGGGGGGGGGGGGGGGGGGGGGGGGGGGGGGGGGGGGGGGGGGGGGGGGCCGCGGGGGGGGGGGGGGGGGGGGGGGGGGGGGGGGGGGGGGGGGGGGGGGGGCGGGGGCGGGGGGGGGGCGGGGGGGGGCCGGGCGGCGGGCGGGGGGGGGGGGGGGGGGGGGGGGGGGGGGGGGGGGGGGTGGGGGGGCCGGGGGGGGGGGGGGGGGGGGCCGGCCGGGGGGGGGGGGGGGGGGGGGGGGGGGGGGGCGCGGGGGGGGCGGGGGGGGGGGGGGGGGGGGGGGGGGGGGGGGGGGGGGGGGGGGCGGGGGGGGGGGGGGGGGGGGGGGGGGGGGGGGGGGGGGGGGGGGGGGGGGGGGGAGGCGGGGGGGGCCGGGGCGGGGGGCGGGGGCGGAAGGGGGGGGGGCCCGCGGGCCCCGGGGGGGCCCCGGGGGGGGGGGGGGGGGGGGCCGGGGGGCGCCCGCGGGGGCGGGGGGGGGGCCCGGCGCGGGCGGGGGGCGGGCGGGGGGGCGGGGGGGGGGGGGGGGGGGCGGGGGGGGCCCGGGGCGGGCCGCCGGGGGCGGGGGGGGGGGGGGGACAAACCTATACCAGGTTTACCACCAAAATGTGTCAACTTTTTTCAGGACGACACAGTTGTTTCATCTGTTTCAGTTGTTTCATCTGTTTCACTTTGTTTCAGAAACATAAGGCCTTTTTAAAAAATGAAACGCTCGGGACGCGGAAAAGCGAGGGCTCAGGTTTTTTGGCACGGCGGTTGTTATTATGTTTGCGGGGGAAATTATGTTGAACAAGCTGATCTTGATCGTTGCGTTGACGGCCGTTGCCGGGGCGACGGGTGTGTTTGGGCAGAACCGGCAGGTGCTGGCCGAGGCTGAAAGGGTGACGCAGGACCGGTTCACGGTTGCGGTCCGAACGCGGAAAGGTGCGAATGTTTACGCCGTCCGCCAGCCGAATGCCCGGATGCTGGCCGCGATAGACAAGGGGCTCGACGACCTTTTCGCCGTCGCCCGGAAGAACGGCTATAGCCGGCGCCTCAGCCACCGCGATTACTCCGTCTTTATAGGAAAAGCGGACCGCGTTCGCGACGCGGCGGGCAAGTATTCGCCGGACATCGCCGTCGGAGCGGCCCAATATGCCGGCACGGATTACGACCAGGGCGGCTTCATCTACGCTGCGGGAATGGTCATCGCCTTTAACCCGATGGCGTTCGTCATCGCCGAGCACGAACGCGACTACGCAAGGGTCTCTGACCTGGTTCGGTTCGAGGGCGAGCACCTCGTGCTTTTCCACAACGACCGCCGCCGTTATCAGCAGACCGCCGACCACAGCCAGGGCGGCGGCCACCCGATCTTGCAATGAGCCAGCGACCGATTTCGTATAGGATGCAACCGAAAATGTCGAAAGGGCCGCTCGGCTGCGGCCCCTCGGTAAGATGGAAGCCCCGTGATTTGGAGCTTTATTTCCCGGCAACTCGCTGGCACACGCGTTGCATCCTAGAAAGCGAAAACTTGGTGGAGCGGTTTATCCGCAAAGCCAGTCAAGAGAAGTCCGGTGTGAAGGGGAGAGCGCACCGGGCTTTTCTATTTAGCGGCGGCGTTTCGCTTTGCCGCGGCGACCATGTCGCGAACCTCGGCGGCAAGCGTCGGGGCATGGTACGGAATGCCGTCCATGATCGTCCATTCGATACCACCGGTCTTCACCGCCTTGCCGTCACGGATCTCCTCGACCCCAAGCGGCGAAAGCACCTTGAAATTCTCAAGCGGGTTTCCGTTTACGACGATCAGGTCGGCCTTGTAGCCGACGCGGATGCGGCCGAGTTCGCTCTCCTTGCCGAGAATGCGGGCGCCGTTGCTGGTCGCGTGCTTGACGACCGTAAGCGGATGAAAGCCGGCCTCCTGATGCAATTCAAGCTCGCGGATCAGCCCAATGCCATAGATCTGGTAGATGAAACCCGCGTCCTCGCCGGTGCCGATCGTCCCGCCGCGTTTGCCGAACTCGTGCAGGGCGTCCATCCAGATCCGGTAGTTCTCTTTCCAATAGGTCTCATCGGTCGTCGACCATCCGATGAAATACGAACCATGGTTCGCCGGATTGGGCCGGAAGAAGTCCTCAAGCACCGGATGAAGATACTCTGCAAATGCCGGGTTGGTCTGCGCCCGCTGAAGGTCTCGCGAGGCTTCGTAGATAACAAGCGTCGGGTTCCAGGCGACGCCCGCTTCGATCATACCGTCAAGCACCTTCGAGAGCCGCTCGCGGTCAGCCTCTCGCCAGAGCCTTCCGGCGTAGCGAAAGCGGTCAATTTCGTCGTTGTAGTTATAATCCGGCGGGAAATTCTGCCGCCCGCCGATGATCGCCGCGTCCGGAATTCCGTACCAATGCTCGATCGTCGTCGTGCCGAACTTGATGTCGTCCCAGGCGTTCGTCTCCTCGACGCCGGTATGGTGCATCACCCGCATTCCCTGCTTCTTCGCCTCGTCCATCATCGCCGCCATCAGGTCGCGGTCGATGGTGTAAAGCTTTATGCCGTCGTAACCGGCGGCCTTCAGGTCGCGGACGCGTTGGCGGGCCTGCTCGGGCGTGTTGATGTTCGGAGCGGGAAACCCGCCATAGGGGAATATCCGCGGACCGACCAGGGTGCCGGCATTGATGCGTTTGCTGTATTCGAGGATCTTCGCGTTTGCCCAGGCATCGCGGACCGTCGTGATGCCGCAGGCGAGCCAGAGCTTGGTCACATATTCGACCGGCATCGGCACACCGCCGCGTTCGTCCTGCGTGTGGCCGTGAAGATTGATGAGCCCGGGCAGAACGTATTTGCCCGCCGCGTCGATCTCAACGTCGCCCTTCGCCGGCCGGCGGGCCCGGTTTTCCTTCGCCGCGACCGGGTCAAAGGAAGCGATCTGCGCGATGCGGTCGTTCTCAACCACGATGTCATAAGGCCCCGCCGCCGGCTTCCCGCTCCCATCCACCATCATCGCCCCGCGAATAACGATCCGCTTCGCCCGCTTGCCCGATACGCTCGGCGGTGCGTCCTGCGGAAATGCACTTATAGCGAACACCGAAACCGCAGCGAGCCACAAACTCGCCGCCCGAATTGCCGCTTTTCTCATAATCTTTCTCTAACACGTTTGCGGGATGTTTTCTCACATCATAGAATAGTTCCTTTAACAAAACACGCTTATAAATCAACTATTTGGAGAAACTAAGAAATGGCTGGAAGAAACAAGGTTACGGTTGTTGGGGCAGGAAACGTTGGTGCGACGGCGGCTCATTGGATCGCGAGCAAGGAGCTGGCGGACGTCGTTTTGGTTGACATCGTTGAGGGCACGCCGCAGGGCAAGGCCCTTGATTTGGCGCAGGCTGCCCCGATCGACGGCTTTGACGTAAAGCTCGTCGGTGCAAATTCCTACGAGGAAACGGCAGATTCGGACATCGTCATCATCACCGCCGGACTTCCCCGCAAGCCCGGAATGAGCCGCGACGACCTCTTGAAGACAAACTCGGATATCGTTGGCCAGGTCACCGACCAGGTCGCGAAGTACAGCCCGAATTCGTTCATCATCGTCGTCTCAAACCCGCTCGACGCGATGACGCAGGTCGCATTCCGCCGTTCGGGCTTCCCGAAGAACCGCGTGATGGGAATGGCCGGCGTGCTTGATGCCGCCCGCATGCGCTGCTTCCTGGCTGAGGCGCTGAACGTCTCGGTCGAGAACGTTACTGCGTTCGTCCTTGGCGGCCACGGTGATACGATGGTGCCGCTTCCGCGTTACTCGACCTGTGCCGGAATCCCGATCACCGAACTTCTGCCGAAGGAGCAGATCGATGCCATCGTTGACCGCACGGCTAACGGCGGTGCCGAGATCGTCGGCCTGCTCAAGACCGGCTCGGCATTCTACGCCCCGTCGCTCGGTGCGGTCGAAATGGCCGAAGCGATTCTCAAAGATAAGAAGAAGATACTTCCTTGTGCCGTTTTCCTCGAAGGCGAATACGGCGTCTCGAACCTCTTCGTCGGCGTCCCGGTCAAGCTCGGCAAGAACGGCGTCGAGCAGATCATCGAGATCAACCTGACCAACGACGAGCGTGTTGCCCTCCAAAAGAGTGCCGCTTCCGTACAGGAATTGATCGACGTGCTTCAGATCTGATCCAGACCTCAAACTGCTTTTTTCTAAAGGACGCCCTCGGGCGTTCTTTTTTTTCGGTCAACTTGACCGAGCAATTCATTCAACCTGCCAGAGCATTTTGCATCATCTGCACCCATCTCTCACGCTAACTCATTCTATTTCTTCACTTAGCTTAGTGGCACATCCCTTGTATTTAGAAACGGCGGCAGAAATGCCCCTTCTCCCACGATTTAGGGTATTGCAGGAGCTAATAGAGATGATTATCGAGAGCCGAATAAAAGGAACGTTCAGAGCAGCAGTCGGGGCATTTGCCCTCGCCTCGCTGCTCTTCTCGAACGTCCTTATGATCACCGCCGCACCCGCGGCCGGGAACGCCGAACGAAGTTTGACCAGTGCCGAATTTACCGTTGACCTTACGCAGCTTGGCCGTCAAGGAAGCCTGCGAGAGGACCTAAGCTTTGATCGCGAGGCTCTTGACCTCATCAATGCGTTAGTTGGTAAGTCCGGCCGTCAGCTTCTTCTCATCGACGAATTCAACAGCGCACAGCGACCCGTTGTTGAACAGCTCGCGATCCGCATTGCAAAGGGCAGCGTACCGGCACCGCTTCAGGGCAAGGCGGTCGTTGTTCTTGACGACGCGAATCTCTTCTCGAACGCCCGCTCGCAGGCTGACCTCGCACATCGGCTCACCACCGTTATAGAGGACGCCGCCGCACAGGAAGGCGAAGTCATTCTTTTCATCAACAATATCAAGGGGTTTGTTCAGGAATCATCGCTCAGGTCCGTGCTTTGGGAAGCTATTACCGAAGGTGACGTCCGGCTCATCGCCGGTGCCTCTGCTTCGGTTTACGGTGAACTCATCGCCGCCCACCCGGAACTCAGCGAAGTATTTGACGTGATCGAGATCGCTTCGATCGCCGGAGCAAACGTAGCCGATGCCTCGGCCGCTTCGCCTAATGAATACCGCGGCGACAACGTCTCGGCCGACCTCCGCGACATGATCGCCTCGCAGCCCGCCAACAAGCGGATCAACGCGATCATGCAGGCGAAAAACGCCAATTCACCCGTGCTTCGCGAGACGTTCGACCGACACGGGATCCTTGTTCACGACCGCATCGGAACCTCAAACACGCTCGTCGTCGAGCTTCCGATAGGTTCGCTCGAAGAGCTTTCGCGAAGCGGACTCATCAACTACATTTCGCCGGATCGCAAGACCGCACGCACGGGCCACGTGGAAGATACGATCGGCGCGACCGGCAGCCGGATTCAGCAGATCGGCGGCCAGTCGATGAACCTGACCGGTACAGGCGTTGGCATTGCTGTTGTCGATTCAGGAATTTTCACCGGACACGCGGGTTGGCTTGATGCGAACGGCCAGTCAAGGGTCAAGGCAAATGTTGATTTTACCGGCGACGGAACCGGCGATGCCTATGGACACGGATCTCACGTAGCCGGGCTCGCCGCCGGCAATTCGGCAAAGAACAATGGCGCCTATCGCGGCGTAGCTCCGAACGCGAACATCATTAGTGTCAAGGTTCTCAACAACAACGGTGTCGGCCAGACCTCGTGGCTGCTGAACGGACTTAATTGGATCCTTCAGAACCGCACCCAGCACAACATCCGGGTCGTTAACCTCAGCCTCGGCACGGTCGCGGTCGATACCTATACCAACGACCCGATCGGCCTCAAGGTCAAGGAACTTGTAAATAACGGCATAGTTGTAGTTGCTGCAGCTGGTAATCTCGGCCGAGCTCCTGCCGGAGGAAAGCTCTATGGCTCGATCCACTCGCCCGGCAACAGCCCGTGGGTGATCACGGTTGGCGCAAGCAACAGCTACGGCACCACAAATCGCAGCGACGACCGCGTTACGACCTATAGCTCACGCGGCCCGACCCGCAGCTTCTATACAAATTCGCTCGGCCAGCGCGTTTTCGATAACGTGATGAAGCCGGACCTCGTTGCCCCGGGCAACCAGTTGATCTCGTATCGGGCACCGAACAACCTGCGCTCCACCTCAGCCCCTGAACTCGATGTTCCTCTTGCCTCAGGTGAGACTGCCGCAGACGCTCTGATGTACCAGAGCGGAACTTCGATGTCCGCCCCCATCGTCGCCGGTGCAGCAGCATTGCTGCTCCAGGCGAACCCGAACCTGACCCCCGGAATGGTTCGGATGATCCTTCAATATACCGCTCAGCCGCTGGCCGGTTCGGATATGTTCGAGCAAGGAGCAGGACAGCTCAACCTTGACGGTGCCTTGGCTCTTGTCGGCGGTTTCCGTGGCGATCTCAATTATTCATCGGGAGTCGGCCGCGCTTCATGGATGATGGTCTCCGGATGGTCGATGCCTGCAACATCCTCGACCATCGGCGGAAACACCTTCCCGTGGTCGCAGGTGATGACAACGAGCCATTCCTTCATTACGGGTTCAAATCTCGTAACGCGGTTCCAGGTCGTTTACCGGCCGGCCTTTACGCCCGATAGTGGCATCGCGAACTCACTTGGCTTGTTCACCCTAAATACGACCTCGTATTACTCGGGAGGACTTTCGCTCAATACTAACGTGATGACCAGCAACGGCGGAGCTTCAGGTTCAGGAACAGTCCTGATGCCTTCCGGCGTGCTTGTCGGAGACGGAGTGCTGGTCGGCGACGGCGTTCTCATCGGCGACGGCGTTTTGATCGGAGATGGTGTCCTCATCGGAGATGGTGTTCTTATCGGAGACGGTGTTCTTATCGGCGACCGTACGCCGAGAATGGAGCCTGTGCTTACTTTCTAAGAATACCTGAGACCGAGAATACCTTTAGGAGGAGGATCACCGTCATGCTGAACGCGTATGTTGCCGCAACGCCAGAAGTGTATCCGGACATCGAACCGGTCACAGCGAGCATTGCTTACGATCTTTCAAACCTACGATCACTGAACGCCGAAGACCTTGAAGCGGTTACCGAGTTCCTCGCAAGGCGGCCGGTCCACACCGTCGTGATGAGCAGCTTCATTACCGACAACGGCATTGAAGGCAAATTGAATCGAGGCGTGTTCTACGGCTACTTCGACGAGAAGTGCGAGCTTGAAGGTGTCGCACTGATCGGCCATTCGACGCTGATCGAGGCCCGGTCGGATCGCTCCCTGCGGGCATTTGCCCTGAAGGCACGCCAGTCGCGAATCCCGATCAACTTGATCATGTCCGACGACGACGTAGCCGAACGGTTCTTTGAACTCTATGCCATCGGGACAATGACCCCGCGGCTGAAATGCACCGAACTTCTGTTCCAGACGGATTTCCCGTTTCCGGTGCAGCGATGCGACTGGCATATCCGCGAGGCTCGGCTTGAGGATCTGGACCAGATCGCGAGGGCACAGGCAGAGGTCGCCTTTATCGAATCCGGCATCGACCCGATGAGCCGCGACCGCGAAGGCTTCATGAAGCGGTGTGCACGGCGAATAGAACAAGGCCGGGTTTTCGTGGTCTTCGATGGTGACCGGCTCGTTTTCAAAGCCGACATCATCGCCGAGGCATCGGATGTTATCTACCTCGAAGGCATTTATGTTGCTCCGGGGTACCGCGGACGGGGGATCGGTGCAACCTGTTTGGCAGAGGTTTGCCGGCGGCTTTTGGGCCGGGCGATGTATGTTTGCCTGCTGAGCAACGATGAGGCAAAACACGCCCACCGCAGCTTCGCCAACGCAGGACTCCGGAATACCGGGAAATGCACGACATTGTTCGTGTAAAAACTTGTTTATTTTTAGTGTGGGAATGGGTTATACTTCTCTTTGGGTCTAACCCGTCCCATCTTCCTCCCTCGCTATTTCACCCCCCGGCTCCTTTACAGAACAAGTGGTAATCTTATGCCCGAGAGCTCAACCGAGCAGTTCCCCGCTTCGAACGCAATCAACTACTATGTTGGTTTGACCATCTTGGTCGGCGCCGCGGTCTTCGCCTATGCAGCCGCGACGCTCCCTGTCAATTCGCTGGACACCCGGTTTCTTATACTCGCCGGTTGCACGATACTGCTCGCCTCGCGAGTACTGATCCGCATCCCAACGATCAAATCGCACATAGCCGTCTCTGACATCTTCGTTTATCTGACGTTACTAATGTTTGGCGGTGAGGCGGCGATCCTGCTTTCGGCTGTCGATACTTTCTTTTCGGCCTGGCGATTCTGCAAAAAATACCGGACGATTCTTTTCAACACCGCGGCCCTCACAATCTCGACTGCCGCAGTCTATGGCGTCTTGGTCATCTCCGGGCTTTATTCGGAACCGCAGCTCCACGGACAGGCACCGTATTTCCGCGATTTTCTCCTGGCGCTTTCGCTGATGGCCTTGACGCAGTTTGCCGTCAATACCGTCCTCGCTTCACTCTACGATTCGATCAATCAAGGTGCCCCGCTGCTTGAGACCTGGACATCCAGATACCTCTGGAGCTTTATAACTTATCTGGTCGGCGCCGCCGGGGCGGGCCTTCTGGTGCAGTTGGTCGATTACGCAGGCTTCGTCGTTGCCCTCCTCGCATTCCCTATATTGCTCTTCATTTACTTTTCGTATCGTATGTACATGCGGAACGTCGAGATGAGTGCCGAACAAGCCGAAAAGGCGCAAGAGTATGCCAAGATGATCGAAGAGCGCTCTGAAGCCCTTACCGAATCCGAAGAGCGGTTTCGTAGTGCTTTCGATAATGCTCCGATCGGCATCGCACTGGTCAAACCAGGCGGCAAATTGCTCAAGGTGAACACGGCTCTCTGCGATATGCTTGGCTATCCGAATGACGAACTGCGCGAACTTTCTGTCCGTCACATCTTTTTCAAGGAAGACCTTCCAAATGTCTTTTTCCGCGTTGGCGAAGTCGCCTCGGGCACTGTCGCATCGCATCAGATGGAACAGCGTTGCCGAAATCGAAACAATGAGGCGGTTTGGACGCTTTGGAGTATGTCGCTCGCTGCAGCGGATGTCTCAAAGGGCCGCGAAATAATATTTCAGATGCAGGACATAACTGCCCGCAAGATCGCAGAAGAAAAGCTTGTGCACGAGGCGACGCACGATCTGCTGACCGGCCTCCCGAACAGAAACTGTTTTCAACAGAAACTCACCGAGGCCCTCGAACGCTCGCATAGGGAAAAGAACCACCGCACCAGTGTCCTTTTTATCGATCTCGACCGCTTCAAGTACGTCAATGACAGCCTCGGGCACATGGTCGGCGATCAGCTCCTGATCAGTATCTCGAACCGGTTAAAGAATTCGATCCGTCCACACGATCTCGTCGCCAGGCTCGGCGGCGACGAGTTTACCGTCTTGGTCGAAGGAACCTACGACGACGTTGAGATCGCCGGCATGGCCGAGCGAATCCAGCGAAACCTGGCCAATCCCTTCAACCTACGCGGACACATAGTTTACAGCTCGGCGAGCATCGGTATCCTTCATGCATCGGAGCGGCACGAGCGGGCCGAGGACATGATGCGCGATGCCGACACCGCAATGTACCACGCGAAGCGGTCAGGAAAGGCGAGATACGAGATCTTTGATGACTCAATGCACGCGGAAGCCAGCGAAACACTTCGGCTCGAGACCGATCTGCGGCAAGCGATAAAGGAAGGAAAGATCGAGGTCTGCTTCCAGCCGCTCTTCTCGCTGACTGACCGCGAGTTGACCGGCTTTGAAGCCCTTGCCCGCTGGCATCATCCGGAACTTGGCGAGATTTCGCCGGGCCGTTTCATTCCGCTTGCCGAGGAGATCGGCTGGATAGATACGCTTGGCGAAAACATTCTTCGAGCCGCCTGCACCCACGTTCGCAATATACATCGCAAGTTCCCTCGCTATGCTCATACGAAGGTGAACGTAAATCTTTCGTCGCAGCAGTTTCGCAGCACGGGCCTCGTCGGCCGCATCCAGTTGATACTCTCGCAGGCCGGCTTTTCGCCCGAAAATCTTCGGCTTGAGATAACCGAGTCGGTTTTCTTTGAACACCAGGACCGTGCCATCGCGATGCTTGCCCAACTGCGCGACCTCGGAGTTGAGATAGACATTGACGATTTCGGCACCGGCTACTCAAACCTCAGTTATTTGGTGCGGCTGCCGATCTCGCGGCTGAAGATCGACAAGTCGTTTGTCCAAATGATCCGAGAGGATGGCTCGAACACCGAGATCGTCCGGACGATCATCGCCTTGGCACGCAACCTCGATCTGGGCCTGGTTGCCGAAGGCATAGAGCACGAATATCAGATATCGGCTCTGCGGACACTCGGCTGCGACTCCGGCCAGGGTTACCTTTTTAGCGCGCCGCTACGGCCTGACAAGCTCGAGGAGTTTGTCGCCGATTGCGACCGCGGTCTCATCGGCAGTACCGACGTGCCGGAATACGCACACATCCTTACCGTCCAATAGAAAACGGCCGCATCGGCAGCGGCCGCTGAGTCCTAAAATTACCCTAAGCTTACTTCTTTAGCCAGCCAAAAAGCGCGTTGACAGTGATGTCGCGGTTCGTTTCGTAGATCGCCTTTGTCAGAGGCACAGACATCGGGCAGACCTGAACGCAATTCTGCGCATTGCCGCAATTGGTGATGCCATCTTCGCCCATCAGCCCATTGAGCCGTTCATCAATATCGGTCTTGCCGACGGGATGCATATTGAACAGCCGAGCCTGAGCGATCGCCTGTGGGCCGATGTAATTGTCGTCGCCGTACTGCGGGCACGCCTCAAGACAGCAGCCGCACGTCATGCACCGCGAGAGAGCGTAACGCTCCTGTGCGACCTCGTTCGAGATCGCGGGCCCCGGCCCGAGGCTATGGCTGCCATCGAGTTCGACCCAAGCGTGGACCTGTTTCAAGTGATCAAACATCTTCGTCCGGTCAACCTTAAGGTCGCGGACATTTGGGAACTTCGACATCGGCTGAAGCGTCACCGTGTCCGAGCCCGAAGCAAGCAACAGATCATCGATCAGCGCCGAACACGATTGCCGCACCGTCCCGTCGATCACCATCGTACAGATGCCGCAGACCTGCTCAAGACAGCTCATGTCCCAAACCGGCGGCGTTGTCGCTTTGCCCTCTATGGTTACCGGCTCTTTGCGCACGTCCATCAATGCCGAGATGACGTTCAGGTTTCGCCGATACGGCAGCTCAAACGTGTCCCAGCTCACCGGTGCGCCCTCTTTCTCACGCCGCTGTATCTTCAGCTTGAACTTCGCCGGCGGCGTCTCCAGCCGCTTTTTTTCTATATGGTTGCTTTCACTCATTTTCTGCTTTTTTCACCGTGTTGTAACGAACGGAATGACAACCAAAGCTCTCTGGTCCGTGATCAAAAATCGACAGCACGACCCATGCCCTTTGCTTACACTCTCATTCAGCTATACTCTACCGGACGAGTTCCCAAATATAGCCCATGTCGACTTTGGGATCATCAGTTGAAATACCGCCTGTAATCAAGTATCTGCCATCGTGACTAAACTGCATCGGCATGCTGGAATTAGCCAGAGTCTGAAGTCGTTCTCCTTTGATATTCCAAACTGATATCCTGGTCTTGATACCTTCAGTCACCGCAATCATCGAGTCATCGGCACTCCATTTGATAAAAGATGCTGATTTCTCCCCCGTTCGTCGAGGAACACTCGCCAAAAGCTTGCCCGTATCGGTTTCCCATAGATGAAAGAGTACGGAATTATCATTCTTAGGTTTAGTTAAGAGCATCTCTGAAGTATTTCCTATAGACGTCTCGCCGGATGAAGAATCAGGAAAGTCAAAAAGGAATTTGCCGGAAGTTGAGTCATAACCGCCGATACCTTTACCGTCTTTGGCCTGAATTAGAACTTTCGTTCCTGCCCTATTCCATCCGACTACAATGCCTTTGGACTTCTTGGATCCGATAGAAGTAACTAATTCCAGTCCTTCCGTCTTGAAAACTCTCGTAACTCCCTCATCGTCCGAAATCGCTAGGTAGCTGTCGTCCCAACTGAATCGGCAAGCTACAATTTTTTTCTTAAACGCGACTTCCTTTTCGAGTGCGCCGGATCCCAAATTCCACAGCGAAACTTTCTTCAAAGTCGGAACAGCCACAAGCATAAATTTTTCGAAATTGCTTATAATGCTGTGTGAACTCGGACCAATAAGAAGAAATCGGGAATCCGACTTATCTGACCGCCTTGATGCGCTTTCACCTTCGTTTCTGTCAGTTTTGTCTGAAACGTTGTCGGCGAGAATGGTTTGCCAGTCAGCGTTAAGATAAACGCTTTCCATTTCTGGATTGGCCGGCGGCGAGATTCCACCCCTTTGGTGGACAATACCGCCGGTCAGAAAAATAAGGAATCTTCCGAAGTTACTTACCCCCTTCACCTTTTTTACGACGGAGCCGTTCGAGAGGTCAAAAATGGAATGAGAAAGATCGCGAGCATGATGGCCAACCGCATACTCGCCGTCAGGACTAAACGAAAACCCGGCTAACGAACGCCCCGAGAGTCGGCTCTGAATTTTGCCTGTCTCGATATTGTAAACAATGATTTCTTTCGCATTGCCGTTGATCGCAGCGAACTTTCCATCTTGGCTAAAACGGGCTAAACCTAATCGCCCCTTCCATACCGAAATGTCACGAAAGTCAGGCAGCTCATGCTTCACAACAAACGGTCCGTCTTGCTGTCCAAAAATAGATACATGAAGGCAACTACGGTGATCAAGACCCACGTTAATTTTCAGATGAATCGTTTCGTCACTTTTTCTCAGCCGAACGTTGGTCTCCGGAACTTTCCGTCGATTACTACCTTGCGTCTCTCGCCTCTTCAAAGTCTGCTCTTTTTTAGCGTCCGGATCACGCGGCCGCGTTTCTTCCCTGATTCTTCGGCGTTTCTTCCCGAGCTTCGGTTTTGTTCGGCCGCGGCGGCGGACGCTTGCCTGATGAGTAGTCCCGCTTTCGCGGTTCTACGATAGAAACGTCGATCGCTTCGTAGCTGAAGACCGGTGCCTCGGCGGAATATTCTGCGACGGTCGTCTTCATATACTCGTCGTCGTTGCGATCCGGAAACTCCGGCTTGTAATGTGCACCGCGTGATTCGTTCCGGTTCAGGGCACCGAGTGTAATAACCCGGGCAAGCTCGAGCATATTCTTAAGCTGCCGGGCATGTGGCACCGCTTGAGTCGCCCAAAGGTTTGAGTCGTTGATCGAGATCCGCTTCAGCCTTTCCTGTAGCTCGACCAGCTTTTCGTCCGTGGCCTTGAGTTTGTCGTTATAGCGGACGACCGTTACGTTGTCGGTCATCCACTTGCCCATCTCTTCGTGAAGTTTGTATTGATTTTCGCCGCCTTCGCTCTTGATTATCGAGTCGTTGATCTCCTGCTGACGCTTCAGTTCCGCATCGTAGATACCATTCGTTTCGGTCTCGCCACGCTCGACGTTCTTGGCGTATTCCATCGCCGCCGGAGCCGCTACAAAACCGCCGTAAACGCACGAAAGAAGCGAGTTTGCCCCGAGCCGGTTGGCACCGTGAATGGAGTAATCGCACTCGCCCGCGGCTAGCAGCCCGGGCACGTTCGTCCGCTGTTCGAAATCCACCCAAAGGCCGCCCATCGAGTAGTGAACGCCCGGGAAAATTCGCATCGGAACATATCGCGGGTCGTCGCCGACGAACATCTCATAGATCTCAAGGATCGCCCCGAGCTTCCGCGTCAGCGTTTCGGCCGGCACGTGCGTCAGGTCGAGAAATACCTGATTCTCACCGCCGACGCCGAATCCATCCAGGCAGACCTGAAAGATCTCGCGGGTCGCAATATCGCGGGGCACAAGGTTCCCGTAGGCCGGATATTTTTCTTCGAGGAAGTACCAGCGTTCGCCCGTCGGAATGTCTTGCGGCTTCCGCTTGTCGCCCGGATCACGCGGCACCCAAACTCGCCCGCCCTCACCGCGAGCAGATTCGCTCATCAGCCGCAGCTTGTCCTCGCCGGGTATCGATGTCGGGTGAACCTGAATGAACTCGCCATTCGCATATCGCGCACCTTGCTGATATGCAGCCGAAACGGCCGACCCGGTGCACGTCTGCGAGTTGGTCGATTTTCCAAAAACTAGTCCCGGCCCGCCTGTCGCCATTATCACCGCGTCGGCCTTAAAAGCCTTTAGTTCAAGCGTTTGCAGGTTCATCGCGATCAGCCCGCGGCAGACCTGATGGTCGTCCATCACAAGCGAGAGCATCTCCCAGCCCTCAAACTTGCGGACCTTTCCGGTTACCTCAAACTTGCGAACCTGTTCATCGAGCGCGTAAAGAAGCTGCTGGCCGGTCGAGGCACCTGCAAACGCCGTTCGGTGGTGAAGCGTACCGCCAAACCGGCGAAAATCGAGCAGGCCTTCCTTTGTTCGAGAGAACGGCACGCCCATCCGATCAAAGAGGTAAATGATCTCCGGCGCCATGTCGGTCATTCGTTGGACCGGCGGTTGGTTAGCGAGAAAATCGCCGCCATAGACCGTATCGTCGAGGTGCTTCGCCGGCGAATCACCCTCGCCTTTTGTGTTTACGGCTCCATTGATGCCGCCCTGGGCACATACCGAGTGCGACCGTTTGACCGGCACGACCGAGATCAGATCGACCTCGTGCCCGGCTTCCGCGATCTTCAACGCCGCGGCAAGCCCCGCAAGGCCGCCGCCGACGATCGCAATCTTTATCCCGTTTGATGACATATCTTTATGTTCGCGTCTGAACCGCGGACGCATCGCAAACCAATTTCGCTAAACACGTTTCGGAGCCGATGAATTTGCCTTTGCAGGCTGCTCGCAGAGTGCTGCCGGAAGCAAACCGCACGGCCTGAGGAACGAAACAGCCGCGTTCGTCCCGACCGCAAACAGCCCAAATGCCAGTGCCGCACAACCGTAAAGAGCATATCGCTGGGCATTTGTGCCGATCAGAATTCCCCAATCGACCGCAAAGAGCCAAAAGCCATAGGCCAGATGCCACGCGGTCGCGGCAACACCGAGAATGTAAATGGCAAGTACCCACGGGATCGCAAGGTCGTTCGCAACAATATCAAACGAGCCAACGGCATTTCCCGCCACCGCGATGTCCGTTAATCCCGGAACTAAGCCAAATCGATAGTGCAGCAAGTGGAAAACGATGAAAAAGAAAAGAAACACCCCGGTTATCCGCTGGAACAGGTAGAACCAGTTTCGGCCGTAGCCGTAGTTCATCACATTCGACCGCGCTTCGGACGAAATAATAATGCCGTAGATCGAGTGAAAGGCAAGCGGAAGAAATATCCCGAAGATCTCTAGAAACAGCAGAAACGGCAGGTCGTGGATGTCCTGTACGGCCTTTTCAAACACTTTTTCGCCGTTCATCGCCTTCGCGTTCGTGAACATATGGACAAAAAAGAAAAGCCCGAGCGGCACGATACCCGTCAACTGGTGCAGCTTTCTCAATAGGAAGTTTCTGCTATATGTAACAGCCATTTAGTTCCCCGTTAAATTCTGACGTTAAATTCTTCGACTTCAGAATTTTACGTTCATCTTCGTTTTTCGGCAATTCTCCCGCAACGGATTTAAGAATACAGGCGAATATAGCTACGATAGTTATAAGCGAAGATGAATTCGCATGAACGGTTAGTTAAGCATTCTTAATCAATACAATGCATATCGAATCATTAAAAATATTCAGCGACCTGGTCGATCTGCAGAGCTTTTCTTTGGCAGCCGAGCGAAATTTTGTTACGCAGTCTGCCGTCAGCCAGCAGATCAAGGCCCTTGAGGAACGCTTCGATCGCCAGTTGCTTGAGCGCGTCCGCGGTCGACGTGAAGTAAGGCTTACGGCCGCCGGCGAGGTGTTTTACCGCGAAGCTCGGGTCGTTCTTGACGCCTATGACCAACTACAGGAGAGCCTTCGCGGCGTTGTCGGCAAGATCGGTGGAACAGTCAAGGTCTCATGCGTTTACAGCGTCGGGCTCCACGAAATGCCGGACAAGGTCGGCGAATATATGTCGAAATTCCCGGCCGCTCGGATCGATCTCGAGTATTCCCGCACGACCAAAGTGGTCCGCGACGTCCTGAACGGCAACGCAGAGCTAGGCGTTATCGCGTTTCCTGAGCCTAAACGAGGACTCAAGATCGTTCAAATGCCGGCGAATAAGCTCGTCGTCATTTGCCCGCCGGATCATAAATTCGCCAAACGCTCGTCGCTCAAGGCAAAAGACCTGGCCGGCCAGGACTTCGTCCACTTCGAACGCGATACACCGACCCGCAAGGCGATCGATAAGATACTGAAAGCAAAGGGTGTTGAGGTCACAAAGGTCGCCGAATTCGACAACATCGAAACAATTAAACGAGCCGTCGAGGTCGGTTTTGGTATCGCGATAATGCCATTGCCCTCTGTGCTTGATGAACAGCGGCTCGGCACACTCGCTATCGTGGAGCTCCCCGAAAAAGAGTGGGTTCGCCCCGTCGGCGTCCTTTATAGAACAGACCGAAGCCTCGGCCTCGCCGCCAAAAAATTCGTACAGATCCTCGAGAATAAATAGGTTCTGCATCTCTTACATTTCCGCCCGCCGCGTATGCTCTTGCCGCCCAAAAGTGGCACATACTCGGCGGGCGATCGTTTTGTCTGGTGCAAAACCGGATTTTCGGTGTATCATACGTCCAACCACGAACCGAAGAAAAACAAGGAACAGCCCGAATGGACTTTCTTACAAGTATCAATCTGATCACGCTCTTCGCGATCATCGGCGGCATTGGGTTCATCTTTTTGCTCGCATCGCTCGTGCTCGGCGACATTTTTGAGATGTTTGGCGGCGAGGCGGACCTCGGCGGTGAAGGCCCCGATTTCGGCCTTTTTGATAGCCGAGTCATCGCAGTTTTTGTAACTGCGTTCGGCGGTTTTGGCACGATCGCCGCATGGTCCGGTTATGGAGCGATAGCGAGTTCAATGGCCGGCCTGCTTGGCGGGCTCATTTTTGGCGGCGTTGTTTCAGCCTTCGGGCGATTTCTCGTCAGCCAGCAAGCGTCTTCGACCGTCACCGACGACGATCTCATCGGGAGGACCGCTCAAGTTACAGTCGCCATCAAACCCGGCACGCTTGGGCAGATCACCGCTCGGGTCGGCGACGAACGCGTCGAGCGTCTCGCCCGCGCCAGCGCCGATGCCGAGATCGCGGCGGGCTCGATCGTCACCATCAAATCCATCGCCGGCGACTCCGTTATCGTTGTGCCGGAAGGTTAGCGTCCGGATCGTCGGATCCGCTTTTTGCCAGATAGAACGAATTGACCAGTATTAAGAGGAAGCCCAATGTTTGAAATTTCAAACCTGATAATCCCCATCGTTATTCTTGTAGTCGTTATCGGAATGCTGATCGCGATAATGCTGATCAGCCGAAACTACATCAAGGTTTCGCCCAACCAGGCGGCAGTTATTTCGGGCCGCAGCCGAAAGCTCGCAGACGGGACCAAGGTCGGCTATCGCCTCGTCCGCGGCGGTGCGACGCTCGTTTTCCCGTTCCTTGAAAAGGTTGAATATCTCGATCTCAACGTGATCACCGTGCCGCTCGCGACGACGCGAGCCTATACGGTGCAGGGCGTTCCCGTTTCGGTCAAGGCCGTCGCCAACGTCAAGATCAAGGGCGACGATACTTCTCTCCGTTCCGCCGCCGAGCGCTTTCTCGGCATGCCGCAGGAACAGTTTCACCGGCTTGTCTTCCAAACGCTCGAGGGCCACCTTCGTGCAATTCTCGGCACGCTGACGGTCGAAGAGATCAACAATGACCGCCAAAGTTTCGCGATGAAGCTTACGACCGAAGCTGCGGGCGACCTTGAGAAAATGGGAATCGGGCTCGACGCCCTGACGATTCAGGAGATCTCGGACGAAGAAGGCTACCTCGACGCTCTCGGTAAACGGCGAACGGCCGAAGTAAAACGCGACGCCGAGATCGGCCAGGCCGAAGCCAATCGCGATTCAAAGATAAAGGCTTCGCTCGCGTTACAGGAAGGCGAGAAGGTCCGCCTCGAGACAGAAGCATTGATCGCCCAATCGAACCGCGAAACCGAGATCCAGAAAGCCCAGGTCCAAGCCGAGATCGAAGCCGAACGAGCAAAGGCAAATCAGGCCGGCCCGCTTGCCGATGCACAGGCCCAGCAGAAGGTCACCGCGGAAGAGGTCCGCATCGAACGCATCCGCACGCAGGAGCAGATCTCGGTTCAGGAACAAGAGGTTCTCCGTAAGGAAAAGGAACTCGAAGCAACGGTCGTCAAACAGGCCGAAGCCGACCGACGGGCCGCCGTTCTTCGTGCGCAAGGCTTGCAGGAATCAGCCATTCTCGAGGCCGAAGGCCGCAAACAGGCACAGATCGCGATCGCCGAAGCTGACGCTCAAACCCTTGAACGCGAGGGCCAGGGCCGAGCCGCTGCCGTTGCCGCCGAGGGAAAGGCGGAGGCCGAGAAGATCCGTGCCGTCGGTCTCGCAGAGGCAGAAAAGCTTGAGGCGAAAGGTCTTGCAGAGGCGAAAGCGATCGAAGCCCAAGGCCTCGCCGAAGCAAAGGCGATCATGGAAAAGGCCGCCGCATGGCGCGAATTCAATGATGCCGCCCGCTTGCAGACAATACTCGAAAAACTTCCGTCGATCATCGAATCGTCGGCCCCGGTCTTCCGTGCCGTATCAGAACCGCTCAGTAATATCGACAAGGTCGTGATGATCGACCAGGGCGGAAACGGCAACGGCGACGGCCACACAAGCGGCGTCAACCGCTTTGCTCAAACCGGGCCGACCGTCATCTTTTCGATGCTCCAGCAACTCCAGGCCCTCGGCCTGAACTGGCCCGAGATTCTCGCCCAACTCGGCATCGACCAGAACGGCGAACCGAAGGAAAAGACGGTCACACCGGCCGTCAAGCCGCAACCGCAGCCGCCGTCACAGCCACCGACAAACCCTGAATAGTGATTTTTTCCGGTCGGCGAAGAAACTACCTTTGTGAACTTCGTGAATGGCTTAGCGCACTTTGTGTTTAGGGTTTCTGAACACAAAGTGCGTTCGCTTTTCAAGTTGAGTTAGCTGCCGGCTGTCGCTTCGTTTCGCATAAAACGAAGCCGAGGAACGCCCGGTCATCAGCTTCGTCCGATTGACTTGCCCGCTCCTGAAATCCGATAATTACGCCGACTTATGAGATCGCAAATTTTCCTTCTAGCTCTTTTTGCACTGTCTCTTTCGGGCTGCGGCGGGATGAACGTCGCCGAGAACCGGGCTCCGGCTCCAGCAAATTCCGCGGCAAATACCGCACCCGCAGCATCCGTCCGCGCCGAACCGCCGGCCGAGGCCGATGGGCTCATGGCACCGAACACGCTCGGTTCAAAGGCCGCCCGCGAGCTCTGCTTTGAAACGAACACCGGCGACACCGATATCGTCCGCGAGCAGACCTTTGCCATCGAGTTCGAGCCCTTCAAAGGCACTTGCTTCATCACGATGCACAATCCGGAATACGACGACCCGCCGCTCGAATCCGAGTTTGCAATCTATCGCGGCAACCGTCGCGTGGCTGAGTTTCCCGAGCAGTTCAACGGCGTTAATTTCGGCTGCTGGATAGAAGGTGTCGGCTTTCAGGACCTCAACGACGACCAAAAGATCGATGCCGTCATCGTCGCCAAGTGCTCCGGTAAATCCGGCGAGTATTACGAAAACATGGTCTATGCCAATGACGGCCGCGGTTTTACGACTAATCTCGACGCGAACTACAAGCTCGCTGAGTTCAAGACAGTGAAGCAGATCGCTGAATATGCCCGCGAGCATCGGTCCGCGTTCTTTAAGTAACCGATGCTTCCTCTCGTCATCGTTAATCCAAAATCCGCCGGCGGCTCAACGCGCGAGAAATGGACGGCCATCGCCTCCGACCTCCGCGCCCATTTCGGCGCATTTCGTGTCGTGTTCACCAAAGGCCCGGGCGATGCGATCGGCCTCGCCCGTAGCCACTCTGAAGAAGGTGCCGGCCTGATCATCGCCTGCGGCGGCGACGGCACTATAAACGAGGTCGCGAACGGAATTCTGCTTTCCAAAAAGGACTGCGAACTTGGCATTTTTCCATCAGGAACCGGCGGCGACTTCCGCCGGACGATCGGCCTTCCGACCGAGCCGCGTGAGATCGCCCGTGCTCTCCGCGAAGGCGAAACGCGAAAGATCGACGTCGGCCGCGTTTCATTTATCGATAACAACGGCGAGCCCACCGAGCGCTATTTTCTCAACGAATCGTCGATCGGCCTTGCTCCGTCAATAATCGAACGCGTCAAGGGTTCTTCTTCGCTTGATTGGCTACCGCTCGATACCGTCCGCGGGCGGGCGAGCTTTGCTCTCTCGACCTTGCAAGAGGTCGTCGGGCTCGCCTCGATCGCAGTGCGAGTAAAGATAGACGACGGAGACGAAAAGCGTCTTCAAACCGTAAATCTTTGCATCGCAAATGCCCGCTACTTCGGCGGCGGAATGATGATCGCTCCCGACGCAAAACTCGCGGACGGCCTACTGGATGTCGTTAATGTCGGCGACATCAATACCGCAAAGATCATCCTCAATGCCTACACGCTCTATATGGGCTCGCACCTCGAGCTTCCTGAGGTCAAAAGCAAGCTCGCCCGCCGCATCGAGGTCCTTCCGGAACCGCATGAGGCCCTCACGCTGATCTCCATTGATGGCGAACTCCCCGGCCGCCTTCCCGCAACGTTTGAGGTCGTGCCCTCGGCCCTTTCACTCCGCGTACCGAAACACCGGTAGCGGCCCGTTCCGAAGATTGCCAAAATCGAGTTTCCTGCTATCCTTACTCAAAGTCGCTTAATACTCTGTTTACACGCTATTTATGACCGGGTCGTACCTTGAAAGGCTTGTTCGCTCATTCGAATCGCGGAGCGAACGCACCGCGATGCGGATCGTCGGCGATGACTCGCACGTTTACACGTTTGGCGAATCGCTTCGCATGATCCGCTCGGTCGCTTACAGGATCGGGCAAGAGAATGTCGAGTTCGGCGACCGCGTCGTCGTAATGGGCGAGAATCATCCCTCGTGGGCCGTCGCTTACCTTGCCACGCTCTATCGCGGCTCGGTGTGTGTGCCGGTCGACCCGCACGGCGAGATCGAGACGGTCACCAATTTCCTCGAAAACTCCGAGGCAAAGCTCGCCTTTATCGATTCAGGTCAGGTCGACCGCTTCAAACAGATCGAAGAGAAGCTCGGGCGACACATACCCGCCGTCGTCTGGCAAACGAATGGGACCGAGCCCGACGTCAGTTCAAACGGATTCCAGCCCTTTTCCGAGTGGGCCGCGACCGATTATCCCGAGAGCTTCGCTGCTGAAAGCCCAAAGGCCGCCGGCGAAGACATCGCGCTCCTTATCTACACCAGCGGCACGACCGGCACCCCTAAGGGCGTTCCGCTCACGCATGCCAACATCATCGCCGAACTCGACGGCATCAATAAGGTCCTCGAACTTTCCGAGCGCGAGCGAATATTGAGCTTGCTCCCGCTCTTTCACGCCTATTTGCAGATCGTAAATCTCTGGGTTGCAACGACTTATGGCTGCGAGGTCGGCTATCTTAAAGAGCTCTCGCCCGCCGAACTCGGCAACGCGATGAAAGAGTTCAAGCCGACGATCCTGACGACGGTCCCGCGGCTTTGGTATTTATTTCACAGCAAGATATTTGACGCGGTCGAGGCGAAACCGGCCGCTGTTCAGGCCCTTTTCCGCACAATGCTCGCGACCAACGGAGCACTCCGCGATACGCTCGGCGTAAACCTAGGAAAAAAGCTTTTCGGCAAGGTGCACGAGTCCTTCGGCGGCGAACTCCGCATCGCGATCTCAGCTGGTTCACGGTTTGACGAAGATGTCGCCCGCGATTTTCACAAGCTTGGATTTACCATCTTGCAGGGCTACGGCCTGACCGAAACGAGCGGGGCCGCGACCGCGACATATGTCGACGACAATCGCATCGGTTCGGTCGGCAAGCCGATGTTCAATGCAGAGATCAAGATCGCCGACCCGGATAAAGACGGCGTCGGCGAGGTGCTGATCCGCGGCGAGATGGTCTTCGCGGGCTACTACAAAAACCCTACCGCAACCGCTGATGCCTTTACCGACGACGGCTGGTTCCGTTCCGGCGACCTCGGCCGGATCGACAAGGACGGCCATCTGTTTATCGTCGGCCGCGGAAAAGATGTGATCGTCCTGCCGTCCGGCAAGAATGTGCACCCCGAAGACCTTGAGGTCCATTACCTGAAAGCTCCGGAGGTCGAAGAACTTGCGATAATCGGAGTCGAAGATAAGACCGAAAAGCGTGCCGGAGCTGAAAAGCTCGTCGCCGTTGTCATTCCTAATTTCGAATACCTGAAACAGGCAAAGCTCCCGAACTCGAAAGAAGCGGTCCGCTACGCTCTCGACAACCTCGGCCGTTCGCTGCCGGAGTATCAGCGCGTCCGCGAATACATCGTGCGGTCTGAACCATTGCCGCGTACGGCGACAAGAAAGATCAAACGTTTTGAGCTTCGAAAAGAGGTCGAGACCGGTACACTTGCAAGCGGCTTAGCGGAAAAGAAAACTTGGCAGCTTACCGAAGGCGATCAAGTGCTTTTGAGTACCAATGTCGCCTCGACCGTGATCGCTTCGCTCCGCAAACACGCCAAAGATGCCGAGACGGTGTTTCATCCGCAGATGAATCTCGAGATCGACCTAGGACTTGATTCGCTAGCCCGTGCCGAGGTTTTTGCCGCCCTCGAACAGGCATTCGAGACCGAATTTACTGCCGAGCAGGCGGCAAACGCACTGACCGTTGCGAATGTGATCGAGCTTGTCGGGCAGACGCCGAAAGGCCAGGCGGCGGCCAAAAATGATACAGCTATCAGCGCCGATCTCAATTGGTCAACGATCCTAAAAGGGGCGGACGATAATATTCCCGAGGTCGAAGCGATCCTCAAGAATCGTCCCGTGTTCATCGCGTTCGCTTTTATCTTCTATCGCTGTTTTAACCTTTTCTGCCGCGTTTTCATGCGGCTCGAGGTGACGGGCGTTGAGAACCTTCGGGCGATGCTGCCCGCCAATGGCGAAAAGCAGAAGCCGTTCCTGATCTGTCCGAACCACCAAAGCTTTCTCGACCCGTTCGTACTGTCGTCGAACTATCCATACGCGATCTTCAAGAATATTTTCCACGTTGGCGCCAGTATGTTCTTCGGCGGACGGATCATGAGCTTCGTCGCGGCAATGCTCAAGGTCGTCCCGATCGATCAGGACACGCAACTCTTGCGTGCAATGAAAGCCGGAGCCATCGGCCTAAAGAGCGGCCGCATCCTGAATATTTATCCGGAAGGCGAACGTGCCTTTGACGGCAAGCTCCACGACTTCAAGAAAGGTGCCGCCATCCTCGCCACCGAACTCGACCTGCCGATCATCCCGGTTGCGTTGGACGGCTTGCATAATGTTTGGGCCCGCAAATCGTGGCGGATCCGGCCGGCAAAGGTCAAGATTTTGATCGGTAAGCCATTTTATGCTCGCGACATTATCGGGAACGCAAAAGCGTTATCGACAGCTCCCGATGCAGATAACGCCACGCCCGCCGTCTCCGGTTCACCGCTGACCGGCGAGGTGGCCTATGCGGCCGTAACTGCACACCTAAAGGCCGAGATCACCCAAATGATCGGCACATTGCGAACCTCGGCGAATTGAGCCTTAGAAGCGAGCACTTAACAAATGGCCGTGTCGTTCGAAATGCTGCAACGAACGAACATGGGATCTTGATTCCTTCCGCTAGGCAATATTCGGAATACGCCTCCGCAAATGCAATGGCCAACGCATCAGGAACGCTCACACCGATCCAACCGGGCGATGTGCCGGTCCGCTCGGACGTTGTACTAGTGGTCGAGATAGCCCCCAACTAGCGACTTGTGAATAAGTGAAGATTCGGCGAGAATTCCGGTACCTGCTTTTATTTGGAACAACCGGAGGCCGACCATGCCAAAAACCGCAATTCTCGCCGCGATCCTTTTTTTCGCGTTCACATCATTCGCTCAGGCTCCGCAGCAGCAAACGGAGCTTGCTGCGTACATCAAAGCAAATTACACGAAGCGCGAAGTGATGGTGCCGGTCCGTGACGGCGTGAAGCTCTTCACGTCCATCTACGAACCAAAAGATCGCTCTCAGAAATACCCTATACTTCTGAACCGGACCCCGTATTCGGTGCGGCCGTATGGTCCGGATGAGTTCCGGGCAACGCTCGGCCCGAACCCGCTTTTCGCCCGCGAGGGCTACATTTTCGTTTATCAGGACGTCCGCGGCCGTTGGATGAGCGAGGGCGAGTTTGAGAATGCTCGGCCCGATATTGCAAATACAAAGCCGACCGAGATCGACGAATCGACCGACACCTACGACACGATCGAGTGGCTTATCAAGAACGTTGAGGGTAACAACGGCCGGGTCGGAACTTATGGGATCTCATATCCGGGCTTTTACGTTTCGGCCGGAATGATCGATTCTCATCCGGCACTCAAGGCATGCTCGCCGCAGGCACCGGTCTCCGCTTGGTTCAATGGCGACGATATGCACCACAACGGAGCTTTATACCTCGCTCAGAACTTCGCCTTCTTCAGCAACTTCGGCCAGCCGCGACCGAGACCGGTCTCGGACAACTCCTACCTGACGCCTTGGAAGGGCCCTCAGGTCGTCGATGCCTATAACTATTTTCTGCAGGTCGGTGGGCTTAAGGAAGTGGCTGACGAATATGAGAAGAACCTCGGCTTTCGCATCAAGTTTTGGGACGAAATGATGGCCCGGCCGAACTACGATAGTTGGTGGAAAGAACGCAATATTCTCTACAAACTTAGGAACGTCAAGTGCGCGGTAATGACGGTCGGCGGTTGGTACGACAACGAGAATCTTTACGGTGCCCTCAAGGTCTATGAAAATGTCGAACGGATGAATCCCGGCATCTTTAACGTGCTCGTCGTCGGCCCGTGGGACCACGGTGGTTGGTCGCGTGCCGACGGGGACTGGCTTGGCACTGCATACTTTACCGAGAAGACCGGCGAACACTACCGCCGCAATATAGAAGTGCCGTTTTTCGACCACTTCCTCAAAGGCAAGGGCAGCATCGACCAGATAAAGGAAGTGAACGCCTTCGACACAGGTGCCGACTCATGGCGAAGCTTTGCCGCCTATGAACCTGACAATGGAACGGACACGGCTCTGTACCTGACCCCGAATGGCGGGCTCTCGTTTGAACGGCCGGCTGTCTCCGGCCATGATGAATACATCTCCGACCCGATGCGTCCGGTTCCCTACACGCAAAAGATCACTCGAAACTACCCGCGGGACTACATGACCGAGGATCAGCGTTTTGCCTCCACCCGGCCAGACGTTCTGGTTTATCAGACCGAGCCGCTCGACCGCGACATCACTGTCGCCGGCAACATAAAGCCATCGCTTACGATCGCATCTTCGGGCACCGATTCAGATTTTATCGTTAAGCTGATCGACGTTCATCCCGATGGCTATCGCTTTCCTGAAGGCAAGCGGCCGCCGGAGAACTCGGCATGGTCGGTCTTTCAGCCCGGCGGCTACCAGATGTTGCTCCGCGGCGAACCGATGCCGGCCCGTTTCCGCAACAGCTTTGAGAAACCCCAGCCACTCGCTCCGAATCAGCCGACCCGGCTTTCTTTTGTGATGCCCGGCGTTACGCACACATTCAAGAAAGGCCATCGGATAATGATCCATATCCAGAGCACCTGGTTCCCGCTCGTTGCACGAAATCCGCAGCAATACTTGGAAAATTACAAACTCGGCACGCAAGCCGATTTCCGGAAGGTCAGCAACCGCGTCTATTTCGGCGGCGGCCAAAGCTCGGCGATCGTTATTCCGGTAATGAAATAGTCACGGGCCGGTTGCGAACGGCTCGGAAAAAAATAGAATTGAGGATATGCCAGCTACAGCGATTCTTTTCGGAAGGCTTTTGATCCTGCTTGGGATCATTGGTTACGGTTATGGCGTCTATACCGGCTCGGCGAGCTTTACGGCTCTGATACCGGCCGTCTTTGGTTTGATCCTGATGGTGCTCGGTCACATCGCAAGCTCGAATGAGGGCTTGCGTAAGCACATAATGCATGCTGCGGTCGTCGTCGGCCTCCTCGGCTTCCTGCTTCCGGCGGGCCGAATACTCTCGACAATCGGTAGCTTCAAGTTCTCATTCGCTGCTGCGATGCTGATTCTTATGGCACTGCTTTGCGGAGCATTTGTCGCTCTCGCGGTGAAGTCCTTTATTGATGCCCGCCGTTCAGGGGCAGTTTGATTTCGACCTCAAGGCCGCCGTTCAAGTTGCGGGCAGCGACGGTTCCGGCGTGGGCGTGAACTGCCTGTTCGGTGATCGCAAGCCCGAGGCCTGTGCCGCCGCTTCCGCGGTCGCGGGCCTCGCTGACCCTGTAAAAGGGCCGGAAGAGATTCTTTAGCTGCTCTTCGGGCACGCCGCCTCCGTGGTCTCGGACGACTATACGGGCGTTTCCGTTCTTGGCTTCAAGTTCGACCTCGACGGTAGTTTCCGGCTGCGTATATTTCAATGCGTTTCGGAGAACATTCTCGACCGCACTCCGCAACAGGCTCTCGCTTCCATGCAGGTTGCATTCATCGAGCTTCACTACCTTGACCGAACGCCCTTTCGCCGCCGCTTCAAATTGAGCATCCGCCGCAACCTGCTCGACCAATTTGCGCAGATTCACAGGTGTCCGTTCAAACTCATCGGTGCCCGTTTCAAGCCTCGAGAGTGTCAGAAGCCGTCCGATCATTTCATTGAGCCGGTTCGATTCTGTCTCGATCCGATCGAGGCTCGGATGTGTCTCGTTGTTCGCTTTCTTTTTGGCGATCTCAAGTGCCACATTGAGCCGGGCGAGCGGTGAACGCAGTTCGTGTGAGATGTCTCGCGAGAGCGTCTTCTGCGAATTGATCAGCGATTCGATCCGCTCGGCCATCAGGTCGAAGTCGCGCGCAAGGCCCGAGAGCTCATCGCCCCGCCGGCCGACGCGGTCGGCAACCCGCGTATCAAGCTCGCCATCAGCAAGCCGCTGGGCAGCCTCGCGGAGCTTTCGGATCGGCGATGTAAGGTAAAGTGCAAGCAGATAGCAAACGATCAACGCCGTGATCAGAAGCCCGATCCAGCGAGCGTATCGGAGCCGCGTTTCGCCGAAAACCTGTACCGGCTGCGGCCGCGTCCAGCGGATTATCAAGGTATATTCCGTCCCTTCTGAGGTCTGGAATTGTCGGGCCGCAAGCGCCGATTCTGACGAATTCAATTCAAGCTCTACTTCACGGCTCTGCATCGTCCGCCCGACAAGTTCCTGATAACCCGAAAGGTCGTCCACATCCGCAAAAACGACGGTACCGTCCTTGCCTACAATGTCAATTTCGGTGATCGTCGTGCCGGTGCGGAGCCGGTCAAGAAACGTGCGCAGCCCCGTAATTCCCTGCTGCTCATAGATCTGCCCGGCGGTGTCGGCATAGATGCCGGTTTGGTTGCGGATAGAGACCTGCCAGCGGCTGACGACCGGCTCGGTCTGGATGGTCCAGTTCAAAAAGATGATCACGCCGATCATCAAGGCGATCGCCGCAAGGAACCAAAGGAAGATCTTGAAAAATAGGTTCATACGACCGTGTAAATATAGCCGACGCTCCGGACCGTTTTTATCCGGTCGCTGCCATTTGGCCGCTGGCCAAGCTTTTTCCGCAGGTTGCTGATGTGCATATCAAGGCTGCGGTCATAGGGCGAAAGCTCGCGTTCGAGCACTTTCTCGCTAAGATCTTCACGCTTTACGACGTTGCCCGCTTCCCGCATCAGCGCGGCTAGCAGATCAAACTCGACCGAGGTCAGCGGCAGATCGTCGCCGGCAAGCTTTGCCGAACGCGAAGCAGGCGCAAGTTCGAGGTCGCCAACAGTGATATTCTCCGGAAGCCCGGCACCGGCCTCTGCCGAAGTGCGGCGGAGCACTGCCTTTAGACGCGCAAGCAGTTCCCGCGGATTGAAAGGTTTTGGCAGATAATCATCCGCCCCGATCTCAAGCCCGACGATCCGCTCGGTCTCCTCGCCGCGGGCCGTTAGCATAAGCACCGGCAGGCTCGATTCTTTTCTCAGATTGCGCAGAACGTCGAAGCCGCTCATCTTTGGCAACATCACATCAAGCACCATCATTTCGTGCTCATTTGTGAGAGCCCGCTTTAAGCCGCTTTCGCCGTCGTGAGCGCACTCGGTCTCGAAGCCTTCGGCACCGAGATATTCACTGACCAGCTCGCAAAGCTCGTCGTCGTCGTCAACGATCAGGATCTTGCTCATTTCCAATTGCGATTCTACGCCAAATAAACCCCTTACGCATCAAGGTTTACAAATCTTTACGAGAACGCGGTGCTTCCTTACATACGCGGCCGCAATGTTTGCCGTCTAACGTACAGAGCGGAAAAACGTCCGCGAGATATTACGAACGGAAAAGGAAGTACACATGAAAAAGGTAAACATAGCAATTCTCGGCATCGCGATCTTGGGTATCGGAGCGATCTTCGCTTTTGCACAGATGGGCGACGGAACAGGAAAACATGCCGATGGCAAAAAGCGTTGGGGCAAGGGCGGAATGCATAGGATGCACCGCGGCGGAAAGGGCATGGGAATGAACCTTCGCGGCCTTGACCTGACAGATGCTCAGAAGGAGCAGGTAAAGGCGATCCATGAGGCCGCAAAGCCGACGATGGAACCGTTCAAACAGGCAATGAAGGAAAATCGAATGAAATTCCGCGAAGCCAAGCAGAACGGAGCCGATGAGGCAACGCTGACCGCAATCAAGAATGAAATAGCTCCGATCCGCGAACAGATGAAGGTTCAGCACGAGGTTGTGAAGTCGCAGATCATGGCGATCCTGACCGAAGAGCAGAAAGCTACGCTTGCCGAACGCGAAGCAAAGCGGGCTGAGCGAAGGGCCGGCCGCAAGGCTGATCGCGAAGCAAAGTCGCAGGAATAGTCCTCCTTCAGCCGAAGGATATTTGCCTCGGGGCCTCGGGCCTCGGGGCGTTTTTTTTTGTGCTATACCCGCCGTCCGCCGATGAAAACCGCAGCGACGTTCATCTCAGTGTCGAGGACGACCAGATCACCTCGCTTGCCTGCCGCGATACTGCCCATCTCGTCTGATCGCCCAAGAAGCCTCGCCGGGTTCCGCGAAGCCATTGTGGCAATCTCCGACATCGAGAACCTGAGCGATGCTGCCATTTTTACTGCGTCGAGCATTGTGATGACCGAACCCGCAATGCTGCCGCGTTCATTCTGAGTCCGGCCGTTCTCGACCGTGACCCGCTCGCCCCAAAGTTCGAACGTGCCGTCGCCGAGCCCGGTCGGTGCGACGGAATCCGAGATCAACGAAACCCGCTCTGGCGATTTCGCCCGGCACGCAAACTCGACCATCCGCTGATCGACGTGGATGCCATCAGCGATGATGTCAAAGGTCACATCCTCGCGCGTCAGCGCCCATCCGGCGACGCCGACCTCGCGGTGGTGAACGCCGGTCATCGCGTTGAAAAAATGCGTCAAGTGCCGCCCGCCCGCCTCGAACGCAGCGTCAAGCGTTTCGACGTCAGCCTTCGTATGTCCGATCGAGACGACCCAACCGGCAGCGATCAAAGCCTTCACCAATTCAACGCCGCCTTCGACCTCGGGAGCCAGCGTCGTAATATGAACGCCGCTCTGCAGCCTGGGCAGCTCGCGAACCTCGGAACCTGTGAACCGCTTGAAAAACTCCGGCCTAAGGGCTCCGCACATCTTTTCATTGGCAAAAACGCCTTCGTAATGAACGCCGACGATCTGCGCGATCGGCATCTCAGCCTGCATCGCCATAACGCGGTCGATCTCACCGATCACTCGTGCATAATTTTCATCCGCATCCGGCACAAGCGTCGGCAACCACGCAGTAACGCCGTGCCCGGCCAAAAACTCTCCGACCGCGATCAGCCCATCGGCATCCGCCGCGTTGACGTCAGTGCCAACGGCTCCGTGGTTATGCACATCAATAAAGCCCGGAAAAAGCGTACCGCCCGCGGCGTCAAAGGCCTCGATCGCTGTTTCGTCAAGCTCTCCGTGGCCGACCGCCGCAATGCGGCCATCCTCGACAAGCACCCAGCCATCTGGCCGCTCGCTGCCGCTATCGGCGATCACGGCGTTTGTTATCAGCACCGAATTCATAAATTGATTCTACAAAAGAAAAATGCCCGCGTCGCCGTAAAGCAAACGCGGGCAAGTCTTATCAAACAGCCGGATTAGAAGAAGAACTTCGCACCGAACTGCATGACCCGCGGGTCGCGCCAGGAGACCACCTGACCAAAGGTCGAACCCCCGTTTCCACCCTGCGAGACCGGCTGAGTTGTAGCCGTCCAAACTACCGTGCTCAATCCGCGAGGATTCGTCTGGTTAAAGACGTTGAACGCCTCGCCGCGGAGCTGAAGCCGGAAACGCTCGCTGAACCGGATAGTCTTGGACATCGTGAAGTCAACACGCTTGGTCGATGGCCCCTCAATGTAGTTGATGCCGCCGCTGCCGACAACATTCGCGATCGGGTTTGTATTATTGAGCGGCGTTACCTCGAAACAGGATGTATTGAACCACTGGGTTCGATCGCGCCTGCCGCCTTGGTTCGGGTCACAGGTCAGGTTCGGACGTCCTACCGTTAGAGCGGTCGGGATGATGCCGAGGCCTGCCGGATCAAATCCCGACACCGTCGGCGTAAACCCGAGGCCCGTTTGATAGGTCACGATACCCGATGCCTGCCATCCGCCAAGTACCTTTCCTACAAAACCACGCTGCGACCGATAAAACGGAAGCTCATAGACGTAGTTGATGGTCAGCACGTGACGGCGGTCAAGGTTGGCTCGGCCCCTTTCAGAACCGATGTCGTATGAATCCTGCGGAGCATTTGAACGGTCAGTTCGGTTGTCCGAGAGGTTCTTTGACCAAGTATAGGCCAGATTGAGCTGCGACGAACCGGTGAAGCGATGCTGGCCGGAGACCTGCATGCTATGGTAGCTCGAGTTATATTTTGGCTCAACGATCGTAACCGAACGGTATCCGCGATATGGTCGGATCTGATCGAGAATGATCGACTGTGCCGTTGTAAAGAATGCCTGATTCGGCTGCTGGCACGCAACGGTCGGTGTCGTTGAGGCACCGGTTGCACAAAGGCTGTTGAGAGCCAGTCCCGGCGGGAGCGAGTTCGCTCCATAACCGCCGATCAGGTTCGTACCCTTCGATCCGTAATAACCGACCGAAACGAGCGTCCGACGCATCAGTTGACGCTGGACGTCGAGCGACCAGTGCTGCATATAAGGCGTCTTCCAGTCGTCTTGAACAGCACGGACACTCGCAACTGTATTCGTTGCGATCACCGCACAACCGTTCGGGACCGGATTATCAAGCCTCGTTCCGCTGACAGAGCAGTTCTGCTGGTATGGCGGGTTGGTACCGATGTTCTGCAGGAAAATACCATTCAAGATCTGCTCGTGATAAATGCCGTATCCCGTGCGAACCGAGGTGCGGCCGTCGCCGAACGGATCCCAAGCAAAACCGATACGCGGAGCAAAATCGTTTTTCGGAACGTCAACCACGAACTTGCCGTAAGGCGAGATCGTCGGGTTGCAGTTCGGGAAAGGAACGGTGTTCTGCGAGTTAACGATAAGCCCTTCGCAGAAATTGCCCGTGCCGGGAACGCGGTTGCCCGCACCGGTCACAAGCGGAGCATTCGCCCGGTTGTAAAGCTCCGGAACGAAGTTGCTCAAGCGGCCGTTCTTGTCCCACGGCGAACCGAAGAACGAATAACGGACGCCGTAGTAGAAGGTTAGATTGCGGCGGAGTCGCCACTCATCTTGGAAAAATGCTTCAAAGGTCTTCTGCCGCAGATCTGCGGTGTAGTCAAAGCTTGCCTGCGTAAAGGTCACGTTAGTGCCTAGCAGAAAGTTTGCCCAGAGCTGCTGAGTCGCGTTGCCGCCCGGAGCGATGGTGTTGCCCGTTGCTCCCGGGGTATTGAACCCGGAGAAGATGCCTTCGTTGTTGCCCGCGAGAGCGTTCTCGTTCTTGCGGTACTTAGAGTAAACAGCACCAAACTTCATCGTGTGGCTTCCTGCGATCCACGTCGCCGTTCCTGAAAGATTGCCTTTCCACGAGAAGTTGTCGTAGGGGCCGAAGCCTTGAATGGCGCTGAAACCGTTGCCGCTGATCGTCGGAATGCGGTCGCGGTCGTTGGCATATGCTAGCGGCGGCCGGATCGGCGAGTTCTCAAGTGCGATAAGTCCAACGTTCTTGCTCAGAATAGCTCCATAACCAAAGGTGTAGCGTCCTTCAACAATGAACTTCGGCGTCGCTGCCCAGGTGACCTGTGCCGTATGGGTCCGGCCCGGCGAGTCGGTCGCTGTAGTCGAAACGCCTGGAAGTCCGGAGCCCGACGAGAACAAAGCGTTCGCGTCAACCGTCGGGATGCTGTCCCGCTGAAAGCGGTAATACATCGAGACCTTGTCGTTGAACGAGTGGTCGATCTTGATCACTTCCTGGCGAAATTCCGCGATGCCCGCGGCCGGTGCGAAGAGCGTGTTTACACCCGAATTTGGCAGCGGCAGCCGACTGTAAATAAAGTCAATGTACTGCTGAGCGACCGGGTTAACGTTCTGCAACGTGCTATTCGCCGGAAGCACCTGATTACATGTGGTGCCGGTTGCCTGCAAGCAGATCGGAACCGTGAAGAATGCATTACGCTGATTCTGGGTCGGGACCGTTGACTGCAGCGTCGAGGAGCGGCGGTCATCACGCCATTCCTGCGAGAAGAAGAAGAACGTCCGGTCGTAGCGCTTAAAGGCACTCGCTCCTGGCTCTACCTCGCCGAAGCGAAGGAAGTAAACCGGCCCGCCGAGTGTCCAACCGTAGTTGTTGTAACGGAAAGGCGTCCGCTTCGCTTTGCCATTATCGTCGCGGCCGAGCGGCGGATTTGCAAGGTTGTTCGTCTCAACGTTATTCGCGTTGAAAGCCTCATTGCGGATAAATTCGTAAACGCTGCCGCGGAACTGCGATGTTCCACTGCGGGTTACAATGTTCACCTGTCCGCCGCCGCTGCGGCCCGATTCTGCCGGGTAAAGTGAACGAAGGACCTTGAACTCGCCGATCGAATCAACGCTCGGGTAAGCCTGGATGGTCAGGTTCGAACCGCGGTCGGTCACGTCCGCACCATCAACAGTGAAGGTGTTCTGGCTGGAACGTGCACCGTTGACGGCGATCTGGACGATGTTTGCCTGGCCGGCGGGGTTCGTCGTTCCGACGTAAACCTGGTCCGAAAGGTCGTTGGTCACACCCGGTGCGAGTGTTACAAGCTGGACGAAGTTGCGGTTGTTGATCGAAAGCTCGCGAACCTGGTCACCGCTGATGACCGTACCGCTAGTTGACGACGTAAGGTCAACCGAAAGCGGGTCGGCCTCGACCGTTACGGTCTCGTCAATGTTGCCGGCTTCAAGCGTAACATCGACCGAACGCCTTTGGCCGACATCGAGCTTAACGTCTGTCTTGATCGATTTCTTGAAATTCGGGGCCTCGACCGTCACGGCATACGTGCTGATCGACAGGTTCGGCACCGAGAACTCACCGCTGCTATTGGTTGTAACGGTGCGGACGACTATATTGTTCTTGCTTGGGTCCGAGATCGATACGGTTGCACCCGCAACGGCCGCTCCGGCCGAGTCGCGAACGCTTCCGACGATCGAGCCCGTCACCTCTTGAGCCGTTGCGACCGTAGCCGCGGCGAAGAGGAGCGAAAGCGCGAACAGTAAGGAACTGAATTTTTTGGCTTTCATCTTTGTCCTTCCTTTTGCTTCGAAAATAGAAAAATATGGATTGCTTGCCATAAGAATAATTTGGGTTTTTGGAGTTTTATCCAAATTTTCGTTATCGTTATAGCCACACGAATTTCCGCAAATTTCCGCAACTTGCTGAAAACAAATGCCTTGTTACAAGAACCTTAAATCGCCGGAGAAACCCCGGCCGGTTTTACGGCTGATAAAGCAAATACAATGCCCAACGCCGTTTGAATTCCTCAAGGCTCGCCGCCCATGAGGCCTCGATGGTTTCGGGCTTCTCGCCGGCCTTGAGCCGGTCGAGCACGTCCTGATTTACGAGCAGACGCAGGTAGCGGTCGGCCTGCCAATCATTCGGGTAAAGCGAGCGGATAGCCGCGGCGACCTCGATCCCTGTTCGGACGGAATTGAACCGTCCGCGGTCGGTGATAATAAAGTTCACTCCGCCGAGCTGCTCGTCCTTAAAGACCGATGCATTTGGCTTGAACCGGACCGGCACGAACCTGACTCCCGGCAAGCCTCGCCCGTTAAGATAATTCGCAAGCCGCTGTCCATCCAGCCACGCTGCGCCGATGTGCTCAAAAGGCGTGTCCGTGCCGCGGCCGACGCTGACGTTGGTCGTTTCCATCAGCCCGATGCCGGGATAAAGCGTCGCCTGCGTCAGCGACCGCATATTCGGGCTCGGGTTGACCCACGTCTGGCCGGTTTCGTCGAACCACATCGCCCGCCGCCAGCCTTCCATCTTTATCACGCGAAGGTCGGCGCCGATCTTCCGCTCGGCGTTCATCATCTGCCCGAGTTCGCCGATCGTTAGCCCATAGCGGACCGGGATCGTGTGTGCCGCGATGAACGAAAGCTTGTCCTCGGTCGCCAGCGGACCTTCGATATCGACGCCGTTTATCGGGTTCGGCCGGTCGAGCACGTAAACTGGGATCTTCGCCTTCGCGGCCTCTTCCATCACGTTCTTGAGCGTCGCCGTGTAGGTGTAAAACCTCGCCCCGATGTCTTGTATGTCGTAAACGATCGCGTCGAGCCCGGCGAGCTGCTCCGGCTTCGGCCGCCGCATTCCATCCTTATAAAGCGAATAGACGACGAGGCCCGTTTTCTCGTCCTTTGTGTCGTCGATCTTTTCGGTATCAAGCTCGCCGCGAATGCCGTGCTCCGGTGCAAAGATCGAAACAAGCTCGATATTCTTCGCCTCGTACAGAATATCGATCGTCGATTTCCCCGCCAGATTCCGGCCGGTATGGTTCGTCACGAGCCCGATCCGCTTTCCTTCCAGATCCCTAAAACCGTTCTTCTCAAGAATGTCGATGCCGTTCAGCACCGGACCGTACGTGACTCTTGGTGGAGCCGAAATCGAAACGGCTGCACCGCTAAGGTTGGTCGTGTCGCGTTCTCTATTTGCCCTCTCTGCAGCCTCGCGGAACCTAGGAATCTGAGCAGCAACCGCTGCGTTGTACTTTGCCTCTGCTTCTTTCCATCGTTCGATCGGCAGGTCTTCGATCGCGGAGGCGGCGATGGTTGCGATGCGTGCACGGGTCGCGACGACATCGCCTTTGCCGTCCGGGTGGACGCGGTTCGACATAAAGACGACGAACGTCTCCGACGTCGGGTCGATCCAGATCATCGGCCCCGTAAATCCCGTATGTCCAAACGACCCAAGCGGAAAAAGCTCGCCACGGTTCGACGAGAATGTGGTGTTCATATCCCACCCAAGCCCCCGCGTCGAACCATCCTCGGCAACTACATAAGGCTGCGTCATTCTCGCGACCGTCTGAGCGGATTGCGGAGGCCTGACCCTGTTTTGAGTACCGCCTGTTAGGCCCTGCTGACGCGCAGGCACGCCATTCCGCCGTTCAAAATCATCTGCGCATATCGAGCAAGATCATCCGCCGTCGAAAAAAGCCCGGCATGTCCAGCTACACCGCCCATTCGGAAGGCGGTTGGATCATGTACCACACCGCGAAGTATTTTATTGCCCGTGTGAGCATCTCCCTCGAACTTCGAGCCAAGATAGCTATTTTGGCCGCGGATGTTTTCGGTGGGCGCGATCCTCGTCAGCGTTCCTCGCCAGCCCGATTCTGGGAATCGCATGAAAGATGAATTCTCGAGCGCGGATGGCTTTAGCAACGAGGCAGCGGCGAACTGATCCACTTCGTTCTCTGAGACACGAAAAACAATTTCCCCCAGCACAATGAACCCAATATCCGAATAAACAAATCTTGTCCCCGGAGCGGCTCGCAACTTTTCTTTCTTTAGTGCGGCTAGCATTCCGTCGCGGCCGGTCCATTTTTCGCCGAGGTCGAAATCGGGGCGGTAGCCGGAGGTGTGTGTGAGAAGCTGCAGGATCGTGACCTTTTTCGCTTCGGGGTCATCAATGTCGGTGATGTATTTTCCGATGGTGTCGCTGAGCCGGAGCTTGCCTTGCTCGACGAGGATCATTATCGACGTAGCGGTTGCGACCGGCTTTGTCAGCGAAGCGACGTCAAAGATCGTATCGATGGTCATCGGCTCAACGGTCGGTACCAGCGAGCGGTTCCCGAACGCCTTCCGATAAACGATCTTGCCCTTTCGCCCGACTATCACGACCGCACCCGGCATTTTCTTATTAGCAATATCGCCGTTGACGATCGCATCGATCTGAGCCAGCTTCTCAGCGCTCATCCCGACCGACCTCGGTGCCGCCACCGGCAACCCCTGCGCAGCCGCTGAAATACCGAGAAGAAGAGCAAGAACCAAACAGGATGCACAGGATAGACAGGATAATATCAACTTATCGAACCAAGACCGCCTAACCACTTTCACCATCATTTTCATCCTGTACATCCTGTCTCCCGTTCTCCTCTTCTCCGTGTCTCCTCTTCTCCGCGTCGTATCCAAACCTACCGCTTCGCCTTTAGCTCCTTCTCCCGCTCGGCGAAGCTCGCCTTGCAGAGCCTTACAAATTCTTTCGCTATCGGCGAGTAGTGCCCGCCTCTCAAGCGTGCGAGCCCGAGCTCCCACTTGATCTCCGCGCCCTCGATGAACCACGAGACCAGCCTGCCGTCCTTTATCTCCTTCGCGACCGATTTCACACCCGCGATCCCGACGCCCATCCCGATCTCGACCATCCGGTTGATCGCTTCCTGGCGTGAAAGCTCCATCGTAATGTTTGGCCGGACGTTTGCCGCGGCAAAGAATTCATCTATCATCCGCCGCGTGTTTCCGCCGCGTTCGCCGAGTATCAGGTTCTCGCCCGCGAGCGTCGCCGCCGAGATGTATTTCTCCTTTGCTAGCGGATGCCCCGGCCAGGCGACGGCAACGATCTCGTCCGAGAAAAGCGATTCGGTGCTAATGCTCAGGTTATCGACCGGCAGCGAGACAAAGGCCGTGTCTATCTCGCCGTGTAAGATGCGGTCGACCAGCCGCGAGCTCGTTCCGGCCGTTACGGTCAGCTCCGAGTTTGGATACTTTCGCCTGATGTCCTGGAGGATGACCGGGAGCTGGTTCATCGCAAAGGTGCCCGAGGCCGAGCCGATCCGCAGCCGGCCGTGCTCGCTCCCGGCGATCTCGGCTATTTCGGCGACGGCGGCGTCGTGCTCGCGGAGTATCTTTCGGGCACGCTCGAGCAGGTGCTCGCCCGCTTCCGTCAGGATCACCCGCCGCGGCGTCCGCGTAAAGAGCTGCAGCCCGACCTCTTCCTCAAGCTGGCGTATCTGCATTGAGATGGCCGCCTGCGTAACGTTCACGCGCCGGGCTCCGGCCGTAAAGGTCTTTGCCTCGGCGATCGCCAAAAATGCTTTTAGTTGTCTGATCTCCATAAGAAAAAGTGCGGAGTTGCAGGGTTAAGTTTGCTTTGGTGACCGGCTCGGCCGAAACCGCCCGTATCACACATGCTTATTGAGAACATAAAATCTGTTAAATTTGATTATATGTCAAGCTTCGCGGACACTGTAAACGTTTCTGTCCGATGATTTTATTCCCCTATGGCATCCCCGGCCAAACGACGAACCGCGAAACCGCCACCGCACGCCCTTTACCTCGGCGTTGACGGCGGCGGAACGAAGACCCACATCGCCCTGCTCAACGCCGCCGGCGAGCTGCAATGCGAGGGCTTTGCCGGGCCTTCGAATCCGCTTCGCGTCGGTGTTGAAACGGCCGTCGGCAACATTATCAAAGCCATCAGCGAGGCCTGCGACCAGAGTGGACTTTCTCGCGGCGATATCGAGTCCGCAACGCTCGGGCTCGCCGGCGTCCGGCGTGCGGACATCCGCCAGCGCATTCGCGAGAGCTTTCTTCAGCGGATCCGTGCGAGCCGCGTCGTCGTCGTTACCGACGCCGAGATCGCTCTCTACGCGACCACCGAGGGCAAGCCCGGCCTCGTCGTCATCGCCGGTACGGGCTCGGTCTGTCTCGGCATGAACGCCAATGGAAAAACGGCGATCGCCGGCGGTTGGGGGCCGCTTGCCGGAGACGAAGGCGGCGGTGTCGGCATCGCCCGCCAGGCACTCCAGGCCGTTGCAAAGGCCTCGGACGGCCGCGGCATCCCAACCATTTTGAGCCGCCGGGCATCGGAGTATTTTAGAGCATCGGGGCCGGAGAACTTGATCGTTGCGATATACTCTCCGCAGGTAGATAACAGCCGCATCGCCGGTTTTGCGAAGATGGTGGTCGATTCGGCCGCCGCCGGGGATGCCGTTGCGGAAAACATCGTGAAGGAAGCGGGCTTCGAGCTTGGCCTCGCCGCCTGTGCTGTAATAGAAAAACTCGGGCTCAAGCGAAACAAGGTCCCGATCGGCTGCGTCGGCAGCATTTTCAAGGCAGGAGAACTGCTCACGGGCCCGATGATCGAGGTGATCAGAACCCTGGCCTCAAAGGCCTACCTAACCGAGCCGCTAATGCCGCCGGCCAACGCCGCCGCCCTGATGGCATTGAGAAACGGAGCGAACAATGGAAACAGTCAGAACCGCCTGCGTTAGCGGGCGGCCGGTTTGTAACATTTTTAGATGCTTCCGGTAACCGAACAAGAGAATCCGCGAACTGCCGCAAGCAGCGGTCGAAAAGGCCATCGAGGCTGCGCGAAGGATCCGCTTTTTGCCCAAGGTCGAGGACGGTTACTATATAACGTCAAGCAGGACCATTTCATTCATTTTTAACGCTGATTGATACAGGAATTCTAGAGCAATGAAAATCTTTCCACAGATCCTTATTTTTATATTTGTTCTGGCCTTCGCTTTGTTCGGCCAGGTTGACCCAAATGCTGAAGTTAAGTGGTCGATCCTAGAACCGGGCGGCGACGCGTTTTCGGTCGAGACTCCGTCTGCCATGACCGTTAATCGGATGAAGATCGACAGCAAGCGAACGACCCTACTTTACGCGGGTGGACTTGAAAGACGCTACTTTTTCGTGGCTGTCGATTTTCCCGGTTCCGAAGGATTCTTCAGTGTCGTCGAACGCTTGATCGAGGAGTACGCTAACGCTGAGCCCGGTCCAATCGTTGAGGGAGCTACCAGCGAGTATCAATTCAAGGGGCTGGACAACTTTTACCATCACATAATCCAGACCAAAACGTCGGCGAAAATCTACACTTTTCACGCCTTGAGCCCGAAAGAGAACGACCCGATGGTCACCCGGTTCGTTCACTCCGCGAAGATCGCCGGTAAAGACCTCTTGCCACCTCTGGAATCGGCCGCACAATTGAGACAGGAAGCGGAGGTGCCGAAGGTCGATAACGGATCCACGAATTCTTCTTCGGCCACCGCGGCTACAACGAACCCTTCAGGCAGCGGATCGGGTAGCGGGTCGGGATCCGGAAACGCACAAACGTCCATCGGACCGAGCGTCAAGCAGAACGCATCACATGCAGCCAAGGTTGAAGACAAGCCTTTCCGTATCAGGGCTACGCCGAGGCCCGAATATACGCGTTTTGCTAAAGCGTATTTTTTGAGCGGTGTCGTAGTGGTCCGGGCAACGTTTATGTTGGGCGGAACAGTCGAGAATGTCGTTGTCGTCCGCGGTTTGCCTTTCGGCTTAACGGACGAAGCGATCAAAGCAGCAAGACAGATAAAGTTCGATCCGCCGACGAGAAACGGTCAACCAGTTACTATCTCGCGTCCTATTGAATACAATTTCGTTGTTTATTGATGCTTCCGGTAACCGAACAAGAGAATCCGCGAACGGCCGGCATCGACGGGGTTTCTACGCTTGATGCTCTGCGGCTGATCAATGACGAGGACAAGCTCGTCGCACTTGCGGTCGAGCGTGTGCTGCCGCAGATCGCCGAAGCGGTCGATCGCATCGTCGAGCGGATGAAGGCGGGCGGCCGGCTCTTTTACATCGGCACCGGGACGAGCGGACGGCTCGGCGTGCTTGATGCCTCCGAGATACCGCCGACCTATGGCGTTTCTTATGACCTTGTTCAGGGCATCATCGCCGGAGGCTGGGATGCTCTCTACAAAGCGAGCGAGGCAAGCGAGGACGACCGCGAGGCGGGCATCCGCGATATCGAAAAACGCGGCGTCACCGGAAAAGATGCGCTCGTCGGCATCGCCGCCTCGGGGCGGACGCCCTATACCATCGGTGCGGTCGAGCATGCACGGGCGATGGGCTGCTTCACCGCCTGCATCGTCTGCACGCCCGATTCGGCAATTGAAAAGGCCGCCGAGGTCGCAATAGTCCCGGTCGTCGGCCCCGAGGCGATCACCGGTTCGACCCGAATGAAGGCTGGCACGGCTCAAAAGATGGTGCTCAACATGATCTCGACCGCCGCGATGATCCGGCTCGGCTACGTCCGCGGGAACAGGATGACGAACGTCAAACCCTCGAACGAAAAACTCCGCGACCGCAGCCTGCGTATCCTTATGGCGGAAACCGGCCTCGACGAAGAGGCCGCCGCAAGCCTGATGGACTCAGCCGGCGGCGACCTCCGCGTGGCATTGGTGATGAAGAAAGCGTCGGTTGATCGAGAGGTTGCCGAAGGACTGCTTAAGCGGTCCGATTACGTGGTCGACAGGGCTTTAGGGCGCTTACCGGTAGTTCATGAGTAGGGTTTTGTCGGCCATCTGTTGCAGCCGTTTTTGCGGCCGAGATCGAACGGCCAACGGTAATGAGGCAGTGTAGATTGCGGGCGACTGATCAGCGTGTTTCGGTTTTTGGATTGTGCATTTTGTGGTACTTCTGATGGTTTCACTGTGGCTCGGGCATCCGAGTCTTTACGCTCGACCCCTCCGAGCAAGAATTTGAGTTATGAGATACGCGACGATCCTCGTCTTTGCATTTGCACTCTTCGCCGGAACCGCAAACGGCTGTGTCGCCGTCGTCTCCGGGCTTCGAAAGCAGTTTCGTGAGGCAAATGTGATCTTCACAGGGCAACTGATCGAATTTGAAGAGCGGTCCAATGCAAATATTCCGGCCGAACTGCTGGAAGATTGGAAAACCCTTGCACCAGTCCGCTTTAAGATAGAGAGGTCATGGAAAGGGCAGCGCTCAGGGGAGTTAGTACTGTACATGAGCCCGATCTGTGACTGTCCAGTGCGGTACCTTTTGCCCAACAAGGGGGATACGCTACTTGTTTTTGCAGACAAGGACGGAATTGTCGATAGCTGCAATTATGGATATGTTCTAGAAATGAAGAACGAGAAGCAGGCCGGCGAGGCAAAATCGGTGATGAAGCGACTCGATTCTTTCTGGTTCCGAACCTGGGCACGGATCTATCCGTTTTGATGAAAGAGAACGACCCTGAGATCTTGAATGCCGCTCTCGAGCTCGCTACTGAATGGGGCGAGAATTTTCACAAGCCGATCGGCGATCGGATGAAGGCGAGATTTCCCGGCATTACCGATGGTGAGATCGGCGAGGCCGAGGCGATCGCTAAGCGGGCCGAGAGTCGAATTTACGAGTTGGCCGAAATGGAAGAACGCGGCCAGCTATCAGAATCTGATATCACCCGCATCGCGGCCGAGGAATTTCCCTGGCTCGAAGCCGACCATATCGGCAGGCTAAAGAATATAGGAATGTATTACGCCCGGCGATAAAACCAAATGCAGACACTCGACCTCATCATCATCTTCGGCTATCTGTTCGGCATCACCGCCTTCGGTATCTGGTATGCCGGAAAGCAGGAAACGACCGAGGACTACTTCGTCGGCGACCGCAACGTGCCGTGGTGGGCCATCTCGATGTCCATCGTCGCGACCGAAACGAGCACGATCACATTCATCTCGGTCCCGGGCATCGCCTACGCCCGCGGCGGAAATTTCGAGTTTTTGCAGCTCGTCTTCGGTTATCTGGTTGGCCGCGTGGTCATCTCGCTCGTCTTTATTCCGCTCTATTTCAAGGGCGAATTGCAGACGGTTTACCAACTGCTCGGCGATCGCTTCGGCGGCAAAGTAAAAATGCTCGCCTCCGGCCTGTTCGTCATAATGCGCAACATCGCCGACGCCATCCGGCTGCTGCTTACGGCTATCGTTCTCGCCGCGGTCTATACGGCATTTAGCCCGACGACCGATCCGGCCTACGTCATCGTTGGCTCGATTCTGATCCTTGGCATCGTGATGATCATTTTCACCTTCTACGGCGGCATCGAGGCGGTAATTTGGATCGAGGTGGTGCAGCTTGTGATTTACGTTGGCGGTGCGGTCGCCGCGGCCGTCGTTTTGATCAACAGCATCGATGGCGGCATCAGCGGAGCCATCGAGCTCGGGCGGCAATACGACAAATTTGCCCTCTTTGATTTCAATCTCGATTTCGCCAAGACCTACACATTCTGGGGCGGCGTTCTCGGCGGCTGTTTCCTTACGATGTCCACCCACGGAACCGACCAGTTTCTCGTCCAGCGATATCTCTGCACCAACAAACCGAGTGCCGCGATCATGGCCCTGATGACCTCAGGTGCAGTAGTCCTCGGCCAGTTCATCGGCTTCCTTTTCATCGGCGTTCTGCTCTTCGCGTTCTACGCTCCGTATGGAATGGAAGGCTACGCGACGGCAGCACCGACCTTCCCGTTCACCGGCGGCGACAAGGTCTTTCCGAACTTTATCACCCAGCATATGCCGACCGGGCTTTCCGGTTTGGTCGTCGCAGCCATCTTTGCCGCGGCTCTTTCGTCGTCGCTAAATTCGATCGCCTCGACCGCGGTCAACGACCTCTATAAACCCTTTGCGAAAGATAAATCAGATAAGCAGTTGATGCGGATCGCCGGTATTTTGACGGTCGTGGTCGGCATTATTCAGATCGCCATCGCCATCGGGCTCAAGGACGCAAATAGCTCTGCACTCAGCATGGCACTCGCCGTCGCCTCGCTTATCAACGGCCCGATACTCGGCGTGTTTCTTGTCGGTAGTTTCCTTAAAAAAGCCCGCGAGGTCCACGCATTGACCGGAATGATCGTAAGTATTTTGGTGATGACATACGTCCTGCTTGCATCAAATGGATTCGTCCCGGGACCGGTCATCGCGTGGCCGTGGTATGCCCTGATCGGCAGTTCGATCACAGTCGTAGTTGCGTTCATAACAACGCTATTCGTAAATAATGGTAATGATGAAGTTTCTAATTAGTTCTTTTCTCGTCCTAAACATTTCGCTGGCCTCCCTCGCTTTTGCCTCGCCGCAGGTAGTGACGGCACAGCCTTCGGCACGATTCGAGCCCTCGAAAAAGTCCTGGGATTGGGCCGATAGGACGCTCAAGAAAATGACGACCGATCAGAAGGTCGGGCAGTTGATCCACGTCGGCATCAATGCCCGGTTTGCCAATCAGGACAGTTGGTTCTTCAAGGACCTGCGGCGGCACGTGACGGAAAACAAGATCGGCGGAATCATCTTTTTCGGGGCTCCGATCTATGAAACGACCCACATCGCCAACCGAATGCAGGAGGCGGCCAAGATACCGATGCTGATGTCGCTCGACGCCGAGACCGGCATCGGAATGCGGTTTCAGGACGCGACCAACTTCCCTTGGGCAATGGCCGTCGCCGCGACCGGCGAGCCCGAGTTTGCCCGTCGAATGGGCGCGATCACCGGCCGCGAGGCACGAGCCATCGGCATTCAGCACGTTTATGCACCCGTGCTCGACGTCAACAACAACGCCGATAATCCGGTCATCAACGTCCGCAGCTTTGGCGAGGACCCCGAGGACGTTGCACGCTTCGGCGTCGCCTTTGCCCAAGGGCTTCAGAGCGAGCGGGTCATCGCGACCGCCAAGCATTTTCCCGGCCATGGCGATACGAATGTCGATTCGCACCGCGGGCTTCCGATCATCGATCTCCCCAAGTCGCGGCTCGATTCCGTCGAGCTTGTTCCCTTCCGCCGAGCGGTCGAGGGCGGCATCGGCTCGGTGATGATCGCCCATATCGCGCTTCCGCAGATCGATGGCGAAGAGATCCGCCCGCTAAAGGAATACCAGGGCGGCGACGCCGAACCCGGCACCGAGATCGTCACCGAAAAGGCGACCATCCCCGCTACGCTTTCGCACAAAGTGCAGACCGAGATGCTGCGAAACGAGATGGGCTTCAAGGGCCTTATCGTCTCCGACGCGATGTCGATGAGCGGCCTGACGCTTTATTTCACACAGGAGGAAGCTGGCGTCCGCGCGTTCCTCGCCGGTACCGACATCCTCGAAAAACCAGAGAATGTTGACGCGATGATCCGCGGCCTGAAAGCCGCCGTCGCAAGCGGACGAATACCGATGGCACGGCTTGATGACTCGGTCCGCCGCCAGCTTGCCTGGAAGCACGCCGTCGGCCTGACCGAGCAAAAGATAACCCCGCTTGACCAGATCGACCGCATCGTCAGCGGTCCCGAAACGAACCGGCTGACCGATGAGATAGCACAACGTGCTATCACATTGGTGCGGCAGGAGGCGGGTGCAATGCCGGTCAATCGGGAAAAGAAGATCGCGGTCTTTGGCATCTCGAATGGTTTTGATGGCCCCGCGACCATGGGCCCGTTTGCCGGCACGCTCCGCTCGGCGGGCCTCCGGTTCGGACAGGCATATTTGCAGGAGAACTCGCTCGCCGAGCAGGCCGCCGCGGCCCGAAAGACCGTCATGGAAGCGGACACCGTGATCGTCGGGCTCTACGGCCGCGTTCGCTCGGGTGCGAGGAACAGCGTCGGCATTCCCGAGAACGGAGCCGCAATTCTCCGCGAGGCACTCGCGGCCGGAAAGCAGGTGATCGGGATCAGCTTCGGCAATCCGTACATTCTGTCGTCGTTCCCCGAGATGAAGACCTACGTCGTCGCGTACGGCGACATGGCAAGCCTCCAGCGTGCCGCCGCAAGAGGACTTCTCGGCCAGCAGCAGTTCACCGGAAAGCTGCCGATCAGCCTTCCGGGCTTACACCCACGCGGCTTTAATGCATCGCTCAACTTACCTAAACCGATTGCCCTTCCAAAACCCAATTTTCCGCCTGCGGCCTTAGCTGTTCGGGCGAGGAGTGACGTTTTGGTAAACGTTTTGATTGATGAAAGCGGCATGGTCAGCGAAGCTACCGCGATTTCAGGTCACCCGCTGTTGCGACAGGCAGCAGTGAATGCCGCTAAGGGTTCCAAGTTTCAAATCGATGATGAAACGAAAACGAAACAAATAACGATCATATATCGCTTTGCCGAAGAAGGTACGACTGACTCACCGTGCTGTGAAGGGTTTCCGTACTTGGTTACGATAGCTGCCCCGGACATCAGAATAGCTCCGGGAGGTGTCCATTAATGGCGTCGTGGCGAATTGACGATTTTCTTACCGTCCGCGATGGGCGGCTGCACATTGACGGCCACGACGCCGTCGCGCTTGCCCGCGAATACGGCACGCCGCTTTTCCTCTATAGCGAGCCGCGGATCCGCCACAACATCGACCGGCTCAAGCGGGTCGGCGAGGCTGTCGGCTGCGGATTCAAGCTTTGTTATGCAGCGAAGGCGATGTCCACGCTCGGCGTCCTTCGTTCGGTGCGCGATGCGGGTTGCGACCTTGAGGTCAATTCGGGCGGCGAGCTTTGGAAAGCTTTGAAAGCCGGTTTCCGCGGCGACCAGCTAAATTTCAACGGCCTGAGCAAAGAGGCATGGGAGATCGAACTCGCGATCGAGAACGGCGTTTATGCGATCCAGGTCGATTCGCTCTACGAGCTTTCGCTGATCGAAGAAACGGCCACGCGGCTCGGCAAAAAGGCGAACGTCAGCCTCCGGCTCGTCCCGGGCATCGAATCGGCGACCCACTCCGGCCTGCAGACCGCAATGCTCACCTCGAAATTCGGAATGATGCCGGACGAGGCTTTCGGGGCTTTCGCACGATATAAAGACTCGGAACACCTGAACCTAAGCGGCATTCACCTGCACGTCGGCTCGCAAAACCCTTCGCCCGAGGTTTACACACAGGCGTTTGACGAGATGTTTGGTGCCTTGCTCCGCATCTATCGCGAGACCGGGATCCGGTTGCAGCACATCAATCTCGGCGGCGGCTTCCCGGTAAATTATCTCCGCGACGGTGCGCAGGCCGGCGACTTCCCCGCCGAACAACGCGAGATGTTTGCCGCCGACTTTGAGCCCGCCGAGGCGATGCGAGCCGCCTGGGCCGCGGTCCTCAAGAAAGCCGAAGCCGAAAACGTCGTCGATCTGCTCGAAGGCATTACGCTTCTCCTCGAACCCGGCCGCTCCATCATCGCCGACGCCGCCATCTGCCTGACCACGGTCCGCAATCACAAGGAACGTCCCGTTCATCAAAGCTCCCCTCCTTACGAAGGAGGGGTGGCCGCCGCTTCGGCTGACGGGGTGGTTCTCGCATCTGACCACCGACCACTGACCACTGACCACTGGCTCCTAACCGACGCCGGCTTCAACATCCTGCTTTCGATGGAGACCTACAAATGGTACTACCATCTGGTCTCAGCCGAGCGTGCCGGCGAGCCGCACGAAACGCCCTACAAACTTGCCGGCCCGCTATGCGACGGCGGCGATGTCTATTTTGATATCGAGGGAGAAGGAAGGCTGCCTGACCACCGGCTCTTGCCCGAAAACGTCGAACCCGGCGAGGTGCTCGCCCTGCTCAATTGCGGTGCCTATTCGCTCGCCCAGGCCTCGCAATACAACGGCCGCTTCCTTCCGCCCGTCGTCATGACAAAGGCCGACCGCACCGCCGAACTCATCCGCCGCCGCGACACCTTCGAAGACCTCATCGCCAACGACCTTTGATCAGGCGATCGCGAGTTCGACGCCATCGAAAAGTTCAAGAGCGGGAGCGTATTCAATATGCAGAACGCGACGTGGCCGGTCGCTTATACATTTTGACGAAGCGTGGACGATCAACGGGCTCATCGCGATGACCCCACCTTTCGCGACCGTGCACGTAACCTGCGGTCCATCGGTTACGACCCTATCGATCTCCGTGTCTGATAATCGTTCTTTGTGCGAGCCGGCGATGAGACGTAGCGGACCGTTGTCCGGTCCCGAATCATCGATGTGAATACGAAGGGCAACTATCTCGCGAAGCACTCGTGCCGGAGCCTGGCAAAATGTAATTCCGTCTTTTATCGTCGCAATTCCCCAGTCATTGGAACTCGGCGGCCGGACCACGGGAAGTGTAGTGTCCTGGTGCCATGCGACAAGCCAATTTGCCTTGCCCGCTTTGTTAAAGAGCGTCGCCTTGAAGGGTATCAAGCGCTTGCCAGAAATACTATCGACAAGCTCGGTCAACCGTGGGTCACTAGCCAAACTGCGAACTGCAGGGTCAGCCATAAGGTGGCGATAGCCCGGCCGCTCCGGCTCGGCATTCAGCACCCCAAGCCGATCAATAAACGAATCCATTTCCGAGTGCTCAAACACCTTCTCCGTAATGAGATAGCCATTTTCTGAGAAGTTAGTCACTCAAGTGAATCCCGCGGTCATCTACATTCGGTTTTGGACAAGGATCGGCCGGAGTCCGTCCGCGTCCGTTTCCGAAAGCTGTGTACCTTTTTCGTGAAGGTCCGCGAGGTTTGCGAGTGCGATCGCACGGCTGCTTTCGCCGCGGATATCGGCGATGCCCGCAAACTGGGCCGCGATCGAGCCGAATAAGACATACTTCGCCTTGCTGTCGCGGGTCTCGGTGTCCTTTTGCGAACGCAGCACCTCGTAAGCCTCGTCGAGTGCCTCAAGGGCTTCGTCCTTCTCGTCCCGCCGCCAATATTCGCGGGCAAAACCAAGAAGTGTATTCGCGATCTGCGTCTTATCGGCAACGGCGTCGAGCGTCCGGTCCGCGAGGTCAACGCTGCCTGCCCGCATCAGCCCCTGTGCGACAGCGGCAAGCAGCGCATCGCGATGAACGTTGTCGAGCTCCTCGGCAAAAACGCGGGCACGCTCAAAGGTCTCGATCGCCTTGTCGCCCCGCTTTGCGTCGATGAAAGCATTGCCGATGTCCGTCAACATGCGGATCCGCTCTTCCTCGTGCTCTATCTCAAGCCCGAGCGACGCCGCGGATTCAAGATACTCGGCCGCCTTCAGTGTGTCGTCTTTCGCGAGCCGCATCGCCGCCATCGCCATCAATGCCCCGGCTGCGGAAGCGGGATAATCTATCGCCGCAAGGGTTTCCGTCGCTGCCTCTTCGTCGCCCGATTCGGCCTGCTTGATCGCGATGCCGGCAAGCACCTCATCCGGATGCAGCACTTCGGCGGCTATCTCGCGGGCCCGTTCGAGGTCGCCTTTCGCGGCCTTGATCAGAGCGATCGCCTCGCGAGCCTGCGACTGCAGCCCGTATTCCTCGATCGCCTCGGCAAGCTGCATCGCGTATTCGTCGTCGTCGAGTTCGGCACACTTCGCCGCCACCGCGATGAGCAGCCGGTCGCGGACGTGCGGATCATCGACCGTATCCGCGAGGCTCGCCGCAAGATCGACCTCGCCCCGCGCAAGAAACCGCGGCACCACCGCCGAGATGGCCTCCGCGCGGTCGTCGCTTTGCGGCATCCGCTCTGCAATAAAAGCCGCCGCCGCCAACACATCCGCCTCAGCCGCAGCCCTTGTCACAAATCTTTCAGACATAATGTTCTAAGCCACAGAGGTCACAGAGAAACTGTGGGCTCTTGGTGCGATCGGTCGCGAGCGAACCGAGCAAACTGTCGGCAGATCGAGCCCGAACTCGCCGAGCCCGCAACCAAAGACTCAACACGCCGAAAACCTCAATGTCTCTGCGTCCTCTGTGGCAAATCTAATTGAAAACTCGGCGGAGCGATTCGGGCATCCAGTCGTCGAGCCGTTTCGCCACCGCTCCGGCTCCTGCCGCACGAAGTTCTTCCGCCGAGACCGTGTTCGCCACGCCGAGCACCTGAAGATCGGCGGCCTTTCCGGCCATTACTCCGGCGGGCGAATCTTCGATCACGAGGCAATCTTCGTGTACCATAGGCAGCCCGCCCTTCGCCACGCGGGCGAGATCGATCTGCCGAAAGCCCTCGCGGTAACATGTCGGATCGGGCTTGTAGGTGTGGATGTCCTCCGCCGTCAGCACGACCGAAAAATATGGCGCAAGGCCCGTCAGGCTGAGCACAAGCTCGATCTCTTCCCGCTTTGCCATGCTGACGATGCCGAGGTCGAGCTCGGTCGAGGTCTTCTTGATGAAGTTCTCAACGCCCTCAAAAAGCGGCACGCTCTGCTGAACGCTCTCCCGCCAGCGGGCCGTCTTCGCCCCGGCGACCGAGTCGATATCACTTTCTGATATCTCTTTGCCCGCCGCCTCAAACATCGAGCGAACAAACACGCGGTCGTTCATCCCCATCCGCGAGTAATAATCCTCGTCGGTCATTTCGATGCCGTAGGGCTTCATCACCTCGCGATAAGCCTCGCACTGCACCTGCTCGTCATCAATGACGACGCCGTTCCAATCCATTAAAACTGCTTTGATCAAATGTTGTTACGAGTCCCGCCTTTTGGCGGCCGGTTAAAGCCGATAGTCCATACCAAACATGTTCCCGGGGCCCAAGATTCCCTTCGGGTCGAACGCCTTCTTAAGCTCGGCCATTTCATTCAGGTACCGCTCGCCCATCACGACGTAAAGATACTTCGACTTCAGCTTCCCGATGCCGTGCTCGGCCGACACGCAGCCGCCGAGCATTATCGATTGGGCGACAAAACGGCCGTAAATGTGCCGCGAACGCGTCGCCTCTTCGTCCGTTTTCGGCAGCAGGTTCGCGTGCAGATGGCAATCGCCGATGTGGCCGAAAATTACGTAGTCGATGCCGCTCGCATCGAGCATTTCCTTCTGATACTTAAGAAAACCGGGAAAGTTCTCGTCCGGCACGGCCATGTCGGTCCCGATCTTTTTCTGCCTATTTCGGACGACGCGTTCATTTACCGCCACCGGCAGCGCATGGCGAAAGGCCCGCATCTTCTCGCGGTCGGCGTCGGTGGTCGTAAACCACGAGCGGTCGATGTCCGCACCGTGCCGCTCGAGCATCGCATTCCACGCCTCAAAGAGTGCATCCCCCGTCTCGGCAGTCGTCTCCTGCTCGAAATAAACGGCTCCCGCCATCGCCTCCGGCGTCTCCGGAAACTTCTCGCGGATAAAGTTCAAAGCTCGGTCATCAAAATACTCAACCAAACTTGCAGAAGCCTGCTCGTCAGAAAGGGCGTTCCCTCTGCTCGCCGCTTTCACCTCATCAACAAACCCCAGCAGATCGCCGTGCCGCTCAAAGAAAACGACACCCGAAAAAAAGCCTTCGGGCTTTGCAACGAGCCGTAGCTCGATCTCGGTGATCACCCCGAGCGTCCCCTCGCTTCCTATAAAGAGGTCGATCGCATCGAGCGGCGTTTCGTTGAAATATCCGCTGACGTTCTTTCGCACATTCGGCCGTTTATACGTCGGGACCTTTGCCGTGATAATACGTCCGCTTTCGGTCGCGAGTGTAACGACACCGTCACCATTCGAGAACACCTCGCCGCGACGCAATCGCAAAACATCGCCATCGGCAAGCACGACCGTCAAGCCGATAACAAATTCCCGCGTCGCTCCGTACTTAAAGCTCCTCGCACCCGACGCATTCGTCGCGACCGTCCCGCCGATCTGGCAGCTCCATTCGGTCGGGTCCGGCGGATAAAAAAGCCCTTCAGCCTCGGCTGCTTTCATAAGATCAGCCAAAAGAACGCCGGGCTCGACGACAGCCGTCATTGCAGCTTTATCGATGGTCTTGATCTTATTGAGCCGCTCGAGCGAAATGACATAGCCGCCAAACGGCACCGCACCGCCGACCGTGCCGGTCCGAGCGGCCGAGATCGTGACCGTCGCTCCCGCTTCGCTCGCCTCGCGAAGCACGGCGGCAACTTCATCCGCCGTCTCGGGAATGATAAGCCGCTCCGCGTGCCCGCCGGGCATGTTGCTCGCATCGGTCAGATAATTTTGCAGGTCTTCAACCTGCGTCTTCACTTGCATACCTAAGTTTGCCTACCGGCCCTTTAACCTTCTGCGTCTCTCAGTGCATCGGCTTAACAACCATTTACCTTCCAAATTACGCCAAAGCGTCTTCGCCAGTCTCTAAGACAGCCGCTAATAAACCGGCACGTACGTGGTCTATCCGCTTCTTTACTCGTTGCCTCTCGTCCTCGGTCTCCAGCGTCATTTCGGCATATTCCGCGGTCAGCATTAATTGGCTTATAAGTGCAGAACGGCGTGACCGCGAGCCAGTTCGCTCGGCCACAAGCTCGATCGCAGACGCAAGCTTCAAAAAGACTGCCGAATTGCCCTTGCCGCTCATGCGGATCTGGTCAAAGGCCGTTCCGAGAAAATCGGCAAACCCCGGGGCGTTCACAATGATCAAATGCTTGCCATCCGCAACCCTGGCCCTGTCCGGGAATTTCTTTGATGCGAGTTCGCCCATCAATTCCCCGAGGTTCTCGATGCAATTGACGGCGGTCGTCGTATCGTTGATGCCCGGTGACAAAGCCTTAAGCGCAATATCAACAAGTTGACGAAGCCCGAACCCAACATCCTGCTCAATGGTCGATCTCTCGCGACCACAAAAGATCGTTGAGTTCTTCTATTTTATCGTCACCAAACTCTTTGTCATCCAGCGGCAATACCGAAACGATCCGCGAGCCCGTGCCGACAAACGAACCAACCCCTACTTCCATCCGAACAACACAGGCGTTGTCGGCCGCAAACTCGGCCATATCGTCAATGTCAACCAGCTTAACGTATCCCGATCGCGACGATGGCACCTTTATCCAATCACGCTCAACGTCATCCAATTTATCATCTATCTCGTCATCATCTTCGGCCGCCGGCTTGCCGAGATCATCGGGAAACAGAGTACGGATGCTCTTCTTTGTCTCATCGACTATCTCGCCGATAATATTGCTGATCTGGAGCGAGGCAGAGATGTGGTGAATAAAAAAGATCAGAACGACGATGCCGCCGATCGCCAGAACCAGCCCCGTAACGACCGCGATCGAAGGAACGAATTTCTCCTCGTCGCCGCTTCTGATCGTTCGCAAAACAACTAGGCAATACGCGAAAATGGAGACAAAATATCCCAAGACGAATTGGTTCGCCCTGTCGCGAAGAAAGTTGCGAAAGATACGCGGGGTGAACTGCCCGGAAGCCTGATTTACCGCATTAAGCGTAAGTGAAAAAACAAGAGCAGCCACCGTCAGCATCGACGACGCAATGGCCGTCAGCATTCCCCGCGACCCATCAACACCAACGCCAAACAAAAGCGGATAACGCGAGGTCCAATCGTTGCCGATCGTTGAATCGACCTCGACCAGCACCAGTGCCAAGACGATCGACGCGGCGATCATCAAACCGGGGACAAACCACAGCGACGCCCTAAGCTCGATCCAAAAACTGATTAATCGATTGGTCATACTTGCCGCAACGGGCGTCCTTCTATCGTATCAAACATCCCGTCTTTTTTTGTACGACCTCGGCTCCTAGTTCGACCCGAAACGCGTCCTACCGAACAACAAGTTCCCTTTCCCGAAGGTACTTTAGCTTGTCCCGAATCTCGGCGGCGCGTTCAAATTTCATCTCCTTCGCCGCGGCCCGCATATCGGCCTCTAGTTGGGTGATGGTCTCTTTAAGCTGCTTTGGCGAATATTCCTCGATCCCTTCAAGGTCGAGCGGGACCTTAAAGTAATCCGCCTCATAGGCCGTTACAAGCGTCGCCTCGATCGGCTTGACGATGGTCGTCGGCGTTATGCCGTGCTCGGAGTTGTAGGCTTCCTGAATCGCCCGCCGCCGATTGGTTTCGCTGATGGCGTAGTCCATCGACTTGGTTATCTTATCGGCGTAGAGGATCGCCCGGCCGCCGGAGTTTCTAGCCGCCCGGCCGATGGTCTGTATCAGCGATCGCTCCGAACGCAGGAAGCCCTCTTTGTCCGCGTCGAGTATCGCGACCAGCGAGACCTCGGGCAGGTCGAGCCCCTCGCGGAGCAAGTTGATGCCGACCAATACGTCAAACTCGCCGCGCCTCAGATCGCGGAGTATCTTGATGCGGTCGAGCGTTTCGATGTCGCTGTGCAGGTACGAAACCTTCACGCCAACCTCGGCAAAATATTCGCTCAGGTTCTCGGCCATCCGCTTCGTCAGTGTCGTTACAAGAACGCGTTCGTTCCGCTCCGCCCGCACGCGGCACTCCTCAAGCAGGTCGTCGATCTGCCCTTTGACCGGCCGGACCTCGACGACCGGGTCGAGCAAGCCCGTCGGCCGGATGATCTGCTCGATCACCTCGCCCTCGGTCTGCTCAAGCTCGAACGGCCCCGGCGTTGCCGAAACGTAGATCGTCTGCCCGCGGCGTTCTTCAAATTCCCCAAAGTTCAGCGGACGGTTGTCGCGCGCCGAGGGCAGCCGGAAGCCGTACTCGACAAGTGTCCCTTTTCGCGACTGGTCGCCCTTGAACATCGCCCCAAGCTGCGGAATCGTCTGGTGCGATTCGTCGATAACCATCAGCGCATCTTTCGGCAAATAGTCGAGCAAGGTCGGCGGCGGCTCGCCGGGCTTTTTGCCGGTCAGGTGCCGCGAATAATTTTCGATGCCGCGGCAAAAGCCCATTTCCTTGATCATCTCAAGGTCATACATCGTCCGCTGATGGAGCCGCTGTGCCTCGACGATCTTGCCCACCTCGACCAGCACCTTTTCATGCTCGTCGAGCTCCGCCCGGATGGTCTTCGCCGCCCGCTTGATGGTGTCCTTTGACATCACATAGTGCGTCTTTGGGTAGATCGGCAGCCGCGATGTGTGTTTGTAAATGACCTCGCCGAGCAGCGGGTCGATGGTCGAGATCGAGTCGATCTCATCACCCCAAGAACTCGATCCTGTACGCCTGGTCCTGATAGCTCGGATAGACCTCGACTACATCGCCGCGGACTCGAAACGTACCACGGTCAAAGTCGACATTCACCCGTTCATACTGAAGCTCGACCAGCTTTTGCAGAAAGTCCTCGCGACGAAGTTGCTGCCCGGGCTCGATGAACATCAGCATCCCGAAATAAGCGTCCGGATCGCCAAGGCCGTAAATGCACGAGACCGACGCGACGACAATAACGTCCCGCCGCTCAAAGAGCGCACGTGTCGCCGATAGCCGCAGCCGGTCGATCCTCATCGTTTATCGTCGCCTCTTTTTCAAGGTAAAGATCGGCCGCCGGCACGTATGCCTCGGGCTGATAATAGTCGTAATACGAAACGAAATACTCGACCGCGTTCTCCGGAAAAAAGCCTTTGAACTCCTGATAAAGCTGCGCCGCCAGCGTTTTGTTATGGGCCAGCACGAGCGTCGGCCGCTGCGTCTGCTGGATCAGATTCGCGATCGTGAAGGTCTTGCCCGAGCCCGTTATACCAAGCAGAACCTGATCTTTTGCTCCGCCATTTATACCCTCAACCAACTGCCGGATCGCCTCCGGCTGATCGCCCTTCGGCGTGTTTTCACTATGAGACGAAATTGCATTTCTTAGATGATACCGAATTCGGGCCCCGATGAAAAGCATTCACAACCTGAGAACTTAAAGTTATACTAAGGATGATGAATTCTATGCTCAAAAGCATGGGGGTTTCTTCCGGGCGGTTTTTTTCTCCGGGGGGGGGAAGGATTCAAAAAGGGGGGGGGGTCTCCGCTTTTTCCTTTGCGGCTTTTTTTTTTAACTGTCGCGGCGGGCGGAAAGCGTTGACCGGGCCTGTCGCGGTCTTCGCTTTTCGTTTCCCCGGCGGGAACGGCGGGGGGGGCGGGGGGGGGACGCGGGCGGGGGTCAACAGGGCAAGAGGTTGCCGGGGCAAAGAAGGGTGCCTCGTTTGCTCTCGGGCCCGGGGCCTGGGCACACCTCGACGGGAATACGGCGCTCGCGGCGCCGGGGCGCGCCCCGCGACGGAAACGGCGCCGCCGCCCTTTTTAAAAGTTTGTCGTTGCTCGTTTTGATAGAGCAGGCCGCGATGCACCTACCTATTCTTGGCTCTCCGTTCAAGTCTTTTGCATATCCGCCTGGCGGGGGGGTAATAGGGGGGGGGGGGGTTGGGGGCGGGGGGCCCGGGGGTTTTGGGGGTGGGTGGTTTTTTTTGGGGGGGGGCTTGGGGCCGTGGTTTTTTGGGGGGGGGGGGGTTTTTTGGGGGGGTGGGCGGGGGGGGGGGGGGGGGGGGGGGCGGGGGGGGGCTCCGGGGGGGGGGGGGGGGGCCTCGGCCCGGGGCCTTCCGGGGGGGGGCCGGGGCCCTTTTTCCCGGGGCCCCCCGGGCGGGTCGCTTGGCCCCCCCCTTTTTGGCGGCGGGGGGGGCCCGGCGGGCCTTTTGGCCCCCCCGGGGGCGGGGGCCCCCCCCCGCGGGGGGGTTTTTGGCGGGGGGTTTGGTGGCGGCTTTTTCCCGGGGCGGGGGCCCTTCGGGCGGGGCTTTTGTTTCGGCGGTTGGCCCGGGCGGGGTTTTTTGGGCGGCGGGGGGCCCCCCGGGCTTGCTTCGGGGGGGGTGTTGTCCTTTCGGGGGGAATTTCGCGGCGGGCTTTTTTTCCGGGGGGGGCGGGCCGGGTTTTTTTTTTCGGCCCCGGGGGGGGGGGGGCCCCGCCCCCCCTTTTGGCGGGGGGGGCGGCCGCGGGGCGGCCTCCTGGGGGCCCACGGGGGCCGCTTCGTTCGCGGGTGGCGGGCCGTTCGGCGGGGGGGGCGTTTTTGGGGGTCCCTGGGGGGGGCCGGCCCCGGGTTTTGGGGGGGGCGGCCCCCCGGGGGGGGCCCCTCCGGGGGGGCCCGCCCCCCCTGGGGGGCGTTTGGGGGGCCCCGGCGGGGGGGGGTTCCCGCCCCGGGGGGGCGGCCCCCCGGGGGGGGGCCTCCTTGGGGCCGCCCCCTCCGGCCCCCGGGCCCTTTCGGGGTTTTTCCCTTTTTCGTTCTTCCGGCCGGGGGGGCCTTTTTCGTCCCGCCCGGGGGCGGGGGGGGTTCCGCGGTCCCCCCCCCGCGGCGGGGGGGAACTTTTTCGGGGGGGGTTTTTGGGGGCCCTTTTTTTGGGGGCGGGGGGGGGGGGGCCTATTTTTTTTGGGGTCCGGGGGGTTTCCGTTTTTTTGTGGCCCCGCCCCCGCGGCGGTCCCGGGGGTCCGGCCTCTTAGTTAAATGAAAATGCGTATCTATCATTTCAGCAAACTTCTGTTACTGTTTCTCGGCCTTTTTTTCGCCCTTTCGTCCGACGTGAGCGGGACAATACTACGGGTTACGACCCTCGAAGATACTGACGATGGTGTTTGCGATGCACACTGCAGCCTCCGCGAGGCGGTCAATACGGCATCGAACGATGACACCGTCATCTTTGACCAAGCCTGCGTGGAGGGACGATTCACCTTACGAATACTTTAACTTAAAGAACAGGTTTTGACCATCGACGGCCCGAACCGCAGGCGGATCACGCTTAAGGGAACAAATCCTTTCGCATTTTTCATATAGGCGGCACCAGTAGCATTTTCACAAGCGTGTCTATCGATGGTTTGATCATTCGTGATGGTGCTGATCCAGGCGGTCGCGGCGGCGGTATCTACCTGGACTCCTTCGCAACCTTATTTCTTACTGACTGCGTGATCACCAACAACCACGCCGCCTTTGGCGGCGGTATCCGTTCGTTTCTTGGCTTTCTACGCATCAAAGACTGCACTATCGCAAACAATACGAGCGACGGCCCGGGCGGCGGGGCCGGCATCGAAGCCCGAATGGATGGCGGAAACATGGAAATAGTTAACAGCACGATAACCGGCAATGTCGCAATGGACGGACGGGCGGGATCAAGCTAACCGTCAGGAAGTATGCGCCTTTTAAATAGCACAGTAGTCGATAATCATCCGTTCGGCACCGGCAACGCTCGTGTCGGCGGTATTTATACCGAGGGCTCAACGATATCTCTAACCGGAATTTACAACTCGATCATTGCCCGCAACACCGGCGAGATACCAGACCTCAGGCTTGGTGCGGGCGACTACAACTTGATCGGGATCGGAACCGGTTCTTCATGCGAGAACGGAGGTTGCCCTTACAGCAAGGTTGGGACACCCCAAGACCCCCTCGACCCCATGCTCGGACCATTGACCGACAACGGTCGCGGACTTCCGATCTTTTCGCCACTGACAACTAGCCCGGCAATTAACGCGGGGTTCAGCGTTTTTAGTCAACCGTATTTTTTTTCGGATTTTTCGACCGACCAGCGTGGTTTTACCCGGATCGCAAACAAGGTCATCGACCTCGGTTCGGTCGAGTTTGGCGCGACGCCGGTTCCGAAACTCTCCGAAGTTCGCGGGCGTGTCGTTTCCGCGACCGGACGTGGAGTTTCCGGCGCCCGTCTTATCCTGACCGATGACAAAGGAGAGTCAAGGTACGCAATGACAAATTCCTCCGGCTACTATCGCTTCGACGGGATCGCTCCGGATGTGACGGTAACCGTTGAGGTCGCGGGAAAGCGGCATCGATCTTCGCCGCAAACTCTTTTCGTCGAAGAGGAGCGTGAATACCTCGACTTCAGAGTGGACTGACGAAATAAAAATTGATTCTCGCGAAACAAAACCCCATCACCTTACTTAGGATTACCTTTCCTCAATCGCTGTACCAATAAACCGTTGCGTTTTCGCTCGCACCGCGACCTCTATTCGCGGCGACGCCGATAAATCGGCTCCAACGCTACCCGCTCCCGCTTGCCTAAGTCCAGGACTAGCAGCTCTCCGCTTTACCTCGCGTGCGATAGTTATATGGTAAGGCTTTGTGCCTCCTGCGCGTCTTCACATGGCCTTAGCAACTACTCTTTCTGATTCTACTTTCACGGGGCTGCCGCTTCTGCATAAGGGCAAGGTCCGCGATGTTTACGACGCCGGCGACGACATGCTCCTGCTTGTTGCGACCGACCGCCTTTCGGCATTCGACTGCGTGCTGCCGACGCCGATCAAGTATAAGGGTGCGGTCCTGACCGCTCTTTCGTCCTTCTGGTTTGAGCGGCTCAAGCACATCGTCCCGAACCATCTGATCACCGCCGAGCTCGACGAAATGCCCGAGGACATCCGCAACCACGAGGTGCTCCGTGGCCGCTCGATGCTCGTCCGTCGGACGAAGGTCTTTCCGGTCGAGTGCGTCGTTCGCGGCTACCTTGAAGGCTCGGGCTGGAAGGACTACCTGGTCGATGGAACCGTCTGCGGCCGCAAGCTTCCACCCGGCCTTAAGCATTGTGACAAACTCCTCTCGCCGATCTTTACTCCGGCTACCAAGGCCGCGACCGGCCACGACGAGAACATCACGCAGGTCGAGTTCATGCAGGCCGTTGGGCACGACACCGCCGCCGAGTTGAAGTCGATCTCGAAACAGCTTTACACCGAAGCGAGCGAGTACGCCCTCGGCCGCGGCATCATCATCGCCGATACCAAGTTCGAATTTGGCGAAGACAAGGACGGAAACATACTCCTAATCGACGAAGTTCTGACACCGGATTCCTCCCGATTTTGGGATGCCGCCAAATATGAATCCGGCCACAAGCAGCCCTCGTTTGACAAACAGTTCGTTCGCGAATATCTTGAAACCCTCGATTGGAACAAACAGCCCCCCGCACCGCCGCTTCCCTTTGAAGTGGCCGAGGCTACGTCCGAACGATACCTGAAGGCATACGAACTCTTGACCGGCGAGAAGCTCAAGGTCGATTGATCTCGTACCGCCTGCCTCTATCACGAACGTGCGCGCATTAATGGAAAACCTGATCGACGAATTGCTCGACGGCCGCATTCTGCTCAATGAAGCGGTCGCCGAGTTCGAGAAGATCTATATCGAAAAAGCGCTCGTGCGAAACGACGAGCACCTCTCGAACACCGCCGAGGCTCTCGGCATCCACCGCAACACGCTTTCGAAGCGCGTCGCCGAATACAAGGCCGCGCCGAAGCCAAAACCGCTCAAAGCAAAAACAAAAAAGCCCCGCTGCAAAACGCCCGCGAAGCCCGTTCCAAAAACAAGAATAAGCTAGGCTCAGGTCTCTGCGAAAGCGGTCGTGAGCCGATCTATTGAGATGTTCCGCGTAATTGATCGGAATTGATTCTTTTGTCTTGGAGAGCTTTTTATGCCCGAACCAATTGCTATAGAAAACCTAATGTTCTACGATCCGGACCTCGAAAGTTACGCCGCCGCCTTTCGGGCGGAGCACGGTTCAAGAGGTAAGACCCACTCGGTCGCCACGACAACTGACCTCATCGACGCCGTGAAGCAATACACAAAGGTGCGTTACCTTGAGGTTGTGATGCATGGTTCGCCCGGAATGATCTGGTTCAAGACCGGCGGCCAGATGGTGCCCGTTATCTCGGCGTAATAATCAATGATTCGAAGATGCTTTCGATAAATGCTCGTATACTATTCCTCGGATGCAACATCGCAGACGGTCCCGCCGGAGACACTTTTCTTGTTGAGATCGGGAAGGCGATGTTCCCGGGAACCGGTGGCACGGTCGGCGGGACCAACTCGATAAACGTGGTCATCGGCGGCACGACCACAAGGATGAATCCCTTGCGCTTCTTCGACACCAAATTGAAAGTTCGGCGATTCGATGCGGATGGGAAAATGATTGCCGGAGAGGACGTGGGCTATTGGGGCGATCGGACAACAGTAAATGTTCGTTGATCGCTATTTGCCATCTAGGCTCTCGTTTCGAGAACCTCCAGCTTATCGCCAACCCTGATCACAACCCCCGGGTTCTCGGGGATTAGATTCTCACCAAAGAGGACGTAGTTGGGTTCCATACCAAGCTCTTCTAGCTTGTCGGGAAAAACGTCCTTCGCCATCCGGAAGCTTGCCAGGGTCCGGAGCGGTTCCTTGCCGGCAAATTCACCGCGGTCGGGGTCGACCGTCGTGATCGCACACCGGGCACAGGGTTTCACCACGCGGAAAATGGCCTCGCCAACCCTGATCCTCGCCCAGCTATCTTCTTCAAACGGCTCGGTGCCGCTAACGACAAGGTTCGGCCGGAATCGCCGCATCTCGAGCGGAACGCGGTCGGCCTCGTTCGTACTATTCGCCGCGATCCGCCGGTTCAGCTCCGCAAGCGAACCCTCGCCGATCAGCAGCAACGGATAACCGTCCGCAAAGCTGACCAGATCATCCCCGCGATCAAACCGCTCGCTGACGTGCCGCTCCGTGGATTCGGGCATCAAAACAAGCTGACAGTTCCGCCCGAGCACCTCACTGAACCACTCATTCACTTGCGTCGGATAAACCAAAGCACGACATTCAGAATTCCATATTTGCACCGACATGGACTTCACAGTGTCCTTCTTGGTTCCATCAGCGACGAACAAAGGCTCTGTTTCCGGCGCGCCAACGACTATTCCGGTGTCACTAACATCTACCGAAATCAGCCATTTTTGGCACTTCCCGCTGCGTCAGGAACATCCCCTCGCGGTCCGTCAGCATCCACCGCCGGTCATGTCGCAACCCGCGTTTCTCAACCAACGCCTCGGAAAGTGCGTTCCCGCGAAGCGATTTGATCGGATAAATGTTTATCTTGGAAATTTTCATTGCCACACTACCTATTGCGTTGTTCTTTTGAAAAAACTATCTACTCGCTGCAGACTTAAGGATTTTCGGCATAAATCTATTTACCCAACCGAGAAAACAAAGAAATTGCCCAAAGCGGGCCAAACAGAATGAAATAAAGTGCAAACCCTGCGAGCAAGATCGCTACGATTCCTTGCCAACATCGAAAAGAAACAACTCCCAATACAATTGCCGCAAGTGCGCCGAAAAAGGACGTAGTTGCAAGCACCTGCGCGAAATTCGCGTTTTGGAATACAAACACCGTCTTCAGATAAAGCACGAGGAGAACAGAAAAGCTCGCTAGGCCCAAAGCAGTCGATCCAATTCGATACCGTATGTTCTCGGTTTTATTTGATAGCCGCACACTCATATTTTCTTACATCAGCATTAAGTTCGAAAGTTACCTCTTGACAAGTTTAACCGCGTTTTGTAAATTAGCACTCACGGATACCGAGTGCTAAAGACCATCTCTCTGGCCTGGGGTCCAAGTCATTTTAATACCAATAGGTACATTTCAAAAGGAGTACACGATTATGGCAACAACCATCAAACCACTTCATGACCGCGTGATATTGCGTCGGATAGAAGACAACGTTAACCAGACGGCAGGCGGGCTCTTCATCCCGGACTCTGCTAAAGAAAAGCCGCAGGAAGGCGAGGTCATCGCCGCCGGCGAAGGCAAATATAAAGAGGACGGAACACGTCAGCAGCTTGATGTTAAAGCAGGTGACCGCGTTCTTTTCGGCAAGTACAGCGGCAGCGAGATCAAGCTCGATGGCGAGGAATTCCTCATCATGCGCGAAGACGAGATCCTCGGCATCATTTCAAGGGCCGGCGAAGCCGCTAAATAGTTGCGAGAGTTACAGAGTTACGGAGTTGCAGAGGTAAGACTCTGAGTTCCGACAACTCTGCAACTCAATAACACGACAACTCTGCAACTTTTTTCGACGAAGGAGAAATTAAAAGATCATGGCAAAACAAGTAGTTCACGGAGAAGAATCACGTTCCGCTATCCTGCGCGGTGTTAACCAGCTTGCGGATGCGGTTAAGGTGACGCTCGGCCCGAAAGGCCGCAACGTCGTCATCGACAAGAAGTTCGGTTCGCCGACCATCACCAAGGACGGCGTAACCGTCGCAAAAGAGATCGAGCTGAAAGATACGCTCGAGAACATGGGTGCACAGATGGTCCGCGAAGTCGCGAGCAAGACCTCGGACGTCGCCGGAGACGGCACGACGACCGCTACGGTCCTCGCACAGGCTATCTTTAAGGAAGGCGTCCGCACGGTCGCCGCGGGTGCAAACCCGATGGCCCTCAAGCGCGGCATCGACAAGGCAGTCGCAGAGGTCGTTACTGAGGTCAGCCGCCTCGCAAAGCCGGTTTCGGGCGACATGATCGCACAGGTCGGCACCGTTTCGGCCAATGGCGACAAGACGATCGGCACCATCATCGCCGAGGCAATGGACAAGGTCGGCAAAGACGGCGTCATCACGGTCGAGGAATCGAAGACGATGGACACCGCTCTCGAAGTTGTCGAAGGTATGCAGTTTGACCGCGGCTACCTCTCGCCGTATTTCGTTACCGACCCGGACCGCATGGAAGCAGCTCTTGACGAGCCGATGATCCTCATCAACGAAAAGAAGATCTCGAACATGCGCGACCTTCTGCCGATCCTCGAACAGGTCGCCAAGATGGGCCGTCCGCTGCTCATCATCGCTGAAGACGTCGAGGGCGAAGCCCTTGCTACGCTCGTCGTCAACAAGCTCCGCGGCACGCTCAACGTCGCAGCCGTTAAGGCACCGGGCTTCGGCGACCGCCGCAAGGCAATGCTTGAAGACATCGCCATCCTGACGGGCGGCAAGGTCATCTCGGAAGACCTCGGCATCAAGCTTGAGTCGATCACCCTTGAAGACCTCGGCAAGGCCAAGAAGATCACCATCGACAAGGAAAACACGACCATCGTTGAAGGCGGCGGCTCGGCCGAAGCTATCGATGGCCGAGTCAAGACCATCCGCACGCAGATCGACGAGACCTCGTCGGACTACGACCGCGAAAAGCTCCAGGAGCGTCTCGCTAAGCTCGTCGGCGGCGTCGCCGTCATCAAGGTCGGAGCGGCTACCGAAACCGAGATGAAGGAAAAGAAGGCCCGCGTTGAGGATGCAATGCACGCAACCCGTGCTGCGGTCGAAGAAGGCATCGTTGCCGGCGGCGGCGTTGCACTCGTTCGTGCCGGAAAGGTCCTTGAGAACTTCCACGCCGATGAGAACGACCAGGACGAGCGTATCGGTGTTAACATCGTTCGCCGTGCACTCGAAGAGCCGCTTCGCCAGATCGCGCAGAACGCCGGTAAAGAAGGCGCTGTGGTCGTCGAAAAGGTCATCTCGGGTGATGATTCGTACGGCTTTAACGCCGCGACCGAGAAGTACGAAGACCTCGTCGCAGCCGGCGTCATCGACCCCGCAAAGGTCACCCGCTCGGCCCTGCAGAACGCGGCCTCGATCGCCGGCCTGATGCTCACCACCGAAGCCATGATCGCTGACGTCCAGGACGAAAAGTCCGACGGCGGAATGGGCGGAATGGGCGGCGGAATGGGCGGCATGGGCATGGGAATGTAATCCGCTCCCGCACCCCTCCTTACGAAGGAGGGGTGTCACCGCTTCGGTGACGGGGTGGTTCTCTTTTCCGCCAAGAACCGGAAGCAATAGCGACCGGGTAGTATTACCAAAAGGCCTCGGCATCCGCCGGGGCTTTTTCTTCTACATTTTCGCGCCTCGCAGCGAACATGTTATGTTGTCGGCGATGAGTCGTATGAAAATAGCTGACCATGAAGGCCATGTTTGGACGGCTGTTCTGCACGGTCCAGATTTTGTAGAGAATGGGCCCGTAAACCGGACTCTTGAACGAAGTTGTCTCCTTCGCCTGAATGACACTGAAGTTCGGTTCTTTTTGGGCGCTCCGCATAACGCAACTCGTGTAAGCTTCGAACACGATGACCAGTGGTGGATGATCACGCACGGAGCGAACGGCAACGATCGTAACCCCTATGAAGTGATAGAGAGTTTAATACAGACACTTTCGCTGGCCGCGGAATACATTGACGGTCCTACGAAAACATAAAGGCCCCAGCAAATCGCCGGGCCGTTTCAGTTGAAATTTGCACATTCTATGGTAATCTCTCGGCTAGAATTTAATTGGGCGAGCCCCACAGCTTGCAAAGAACTGCCGTTTAGTTCGCACGTAAAGACGCTAGCACCGGGCAAGGCCTTTGCTTTTATGTAGGCGAATGCCAAAGGGGAACGGGCGACGAATACGATGTTTTTCAGAAAAGAGTTTACCTTGGATTTAGATCTCCTCGAGGTTGATGAACGCAAATCGACGACATTCTCGTTCGAGGATGAGGGTATTATTCGCGTTGAAATACGGCGTCCAACAAGCGAAGACGAAAGAATTGGATACACGAAAAATCAACTCTTTTGTACGGCAATACTCGAAACCGCAACGGATAAAGAAATAGCGGTAGGTTTTGAACACCTCGCCAGAAACAAGATGCCTAATGGCCATCTAGCCGACGAAACGCGTGGAGGCTCGGTCGTTGACTACATTGATGATGACGGGAATATCAAAGAGAATTACATCGTCAATGTAGAATTGTTGCCGAAGAACTTTCAAGAGTTCCAATCGAAAATAGGTAGCAAATTGTCTGACTACGTCAGACGAGTCGCCAAGGTTTTGCGTTGGCGAGGTAACCGTAAGGGCCATCATAATCCCATTCAGAGTTCACGCGGTTTTTTTTGGTCGTTCGATAAAACCGATTGGAGGCGGATGCCAAATGATGCCCACGTCCGAATATCATTTGACATGATTCCGCAGCTTGACGAGCGCCTTTACTTTGATATCGAGACGATGGTTGCGGCGGGTATTGACGAGCCACTGGCTCATACTATTCTTAGGGAAGCATCAAATCAGATCGATAAGAACCCTCGTAGCTCTCTAGTTTTGGGAATTGTGGCTGTCGAAGTCGGATTCAAACAACTGGTAGGAACTCTCGTGCCAGGAGCACAATGGCTTGTTGAAAATGTACCCTCACCACCGCTCACGAAAATGTTGACGAAGTACCTTCCTCAACTACCCGCAAAGCGACAATTTGCTTGTGGCGTCCTAGCCCGCCACGGTCAATAATCAAGTCGCTTGAAGAAGGCATAGAACAACGAAATAAAACGATACACGTGGGATCACCCCCACCTAATTCGCGTGACTTGGAGGAGTTGCTCTTTTCCACACGAGATGTTTTGTATCTGTTTGATTTTTACTCCGGAGAGGAGTGGGCATTGGAACGTATTCGAGATGCAACATTGGCTGAACTAAGTGGATCCTGAATAAGAAAGAGAAACATGAGCAACGAAATTTTCCCACAGCCGGAAAGCGAGGTGGAAGGCTTTCAATCGTGCTAAGCTTATATGCCATATGAAAAGGTTTTCACTGATTACCGTCGTGGTTCTTGCTTTCGCGCACTGCTTGTTCGCACAGCAGCGAGATGCGACTTCGCAGAAGTGGACGATAACGGATCTGGTCGCGCTTCAAAAAGTGGAGTCAGACGCGCTTCGAAGTAAGCAGGAGTCTGAGTTCCGACTTCTGCTCGACGCGCAAAAATCACAAATGGAGTATATGCTTGACGGTCGCGGCGCGAACGCAACCGATCTTTCGAAACTCTTTGCGAATGAAAGAGCGGCCGTCCAAAAGCAATACTCTGAGGAGCGCTCAAAGCTCGCTGAGTTGCAAAAGTCTGAGAGAGCCGAATTACTAGCACCAATCCCGAAGGCGCCGTAACTTGAGAGCGCTTATGGCGAAAAAGGCTGAGACGAACAACGATTTTTTTGAAGAGATTAAAGCGGGATTGTCGGCGGCGATCGAGCATGCCGAAGGCAAACGCAAGGACCTTCGCACGACTACGCTTCCGCGTCCGCCGAAAGAAATGTCTGCCGGTGAGATCGTGAAGGTACGCAGCCAGCTCAACGTCTCGCAGGCAGTTTTTGCCCGCTACCTGAACATCTCGACCAAGACCGTCCATTCTTGGGAACAAGGCCTCGGAAAGCCCAATGGCGCCAGCCTCAAGCTACTGTCGATCGTAAAAATGAACCCGAAGATCCTGCTAGATATGTAATTCGCTCGGATCGGTCGGCGGTTTAATGCACGAGCATGTAGTTCATTTCTTCGTCGCGGATGATCTTATAGCATTTGCAGGCGGCGGCTTCGAGGGCGGAGCGGTCGGGGATGATGAGGCGGTTCCGGCTGTATCTGATCAGATCTCTGTTCTCAAGTGATGCGAAGGCTCTATCGACCGCTTCTGGCCGCTCACCGAGAATGTTTGTAAGGAAATCGTGCGTCACCAAGATCTCGCTGGTCGCGATCCGGTCGCTTGTCATCAAGATCCACCTGACGAGACGTTTCTCGATCTCATGAAAGCGGTGGCACGCGGACGCCAGCGAGGCCTGCACCATCTCGACATACGAAAAACGCAGAATCATCCGCTGCAAGGTCTCAGAGTTCGAGCATTCAATTTCAAATTGCTCCGAGGCCATCCTCAACGCGGTGCCTTTCATCTGGGCGACGGCGCGGTACGGGGCCACCTTGCCGCCCGCGATCACCGGCAGGCCGAGGATGCCTTCGGGGCCAACCAGGCCTATCTCGAGCGCAAACTCCTGTGGCCCGACCGTCAGCAGCGTGGTGACCGTGCTGATCGGAAAATAAACGTGCTCGATCGTTTCGCCGCGATCGAAGATCTTTTCGCCAAAAGCCAGATCGACCTTTTCTAGTTTTGGAACCAAGCGTTCGAGTTCGTTAGCGGGCAGGGAGGCAAGTGGTTTATTAGCGGTCGGGGTAATCATTTGATGCATAGATCTCCTCAATTTCGGGCGTGCAACAGATCGAAAACCGTTTCCGCGCGAACAATAGAACAACATTGAACGGTAGGAGCGGCCATGTCTGTGCGTTTTCGCACGCTCACGACAACACCCTCCAACGTTGAGCACCGCCGGGGCTTATTTCATTGCGTGCGAATCTTGACGCACAGTCGGGTCAGGTTGTAGGTGAGACACCAAATCTGGAGAAAGAACCATGGACTGTACTATCAGAACGACCCCAAACAAAGGGTGGATCAAACCTTCGCGTTACCTAAAGCGATATGTTCTGCCGCTTGTTTATGGTCGAGCTGATGGTCGAGCCGGCGGGACGGTTTGGACAAACACTTCGTAAAATCCGGTGAGGCGATCGAGGGCGGCTGGGTCGCGTTGGGCGAGCATGGTGATCGCGGTATCGCGTTCGGCAAAGATCGGCTTTAATTTGGTTCGTTGGTCGGCGTTCAAAAAGCCTTCATCGGCTTTGTCGTCCTCGGCACGTAAGCGAGTGAAAAATTCGCTGGTTTGCTGCCGGGCCGTTTCATATTCGCCGCGTCTCGCCTCGACGATCGACGACGACAGCAGATTGCTTATCTGTGATTGGCGCAATTGGGTCAGGGCGGCATCGCGATCGGCGGCGTTGCTCCGGGCCATCAGCCACATCGGCACAAGCCCGATCAGGAACGCAACCAAAATCACTGCTGCGAGCACTCCCCAGTGCTGCAGCCGTTCCTTTATTCGCTCTGAGAAACCCTTTTGTGTATCGCTCATATGTTCTCGTCTTCTGATTCTGCCGATGCCGGGTTTAGTTCCCACCGATCCTCGTCGCGTTTTTCCCGCTTTTCCGTCATATCAAGCGGCTCGTTTCGCTGGTTGGCAGTGCCGTACGCGAGGCCTTTCTGATCGGCATTGATATTCGTATATGCCGCGTCCTCAAGGCTGTTTTCCGGCGAGGGCAACATATATTTCAGCTCGTTCAGCTCATCCTTGATCTGTTCACCCTCCGACTCGCCGAGGTCCTCGGCATGTTCGAATTCACGATCGACCTGCTCCTCTATTGAAGGCTCGGCCGCTCGCGCTGCGTCGGTCTTTCCCGCCTGCTCGCTGTTCGTAGCTTTTTCTGAATTTCCCATTTCAAACTCTCCAACGTACGCTAACTATAGACGAGACCAAAAGGCTTCGGAACGGTCCAAGGCCTTTCGATCTCGAAATACCAAATCACAAAGCCTACCGACGTCCGTTTAGAAGGCGAAACAGCAAGAGGACCACGAGGGCTCCGATTATCGAAGAGATAAAGCTCGGAAGGTTGTCGCCGATGTTATCGAACGAGCTGATCATCGGATATCCGAAGAAAGCATTCCCGAGAAAACCGCCGACGACCGCACCGACAACTCCGAGGAGCGTCGTCAATATCACCCCGCCGCCGTCCGGGCCGGGCATAATGAATTTGGCAATGTAGCCTGCCAAAAATCCCAATATCAACCAGATAATTAAAGAAACCATTTTATTCTCCCTGTCTTTGTCTCGGCGTTTTCGGCCAACTACTGGCTTGAAAGAGCCGCTATACTATCAAATGCTGTAACAATTCACGTTCAATTTGATCATAAATGCGGGCGATCGTCTGTGTGCTAGCACACGCATAGGGCCGGCCAAAACCGCGAAATATCTAACAGCGGGCGCGAACCATCTCGCCCTTTGCCCCGGTTCCGCAATGAAATGTCTGGAAAATAGCAATTAATCACAGGTTTACGTTGGTGGCACGAACTTTGTATGATAAAAGGTAGAGTATCAGCATATGTATTCTACAAACGACTCCAAGAACGATCGGTCTCTCGTAGCTAAGCAGATCGCGTTCCTGGCCCTGCGAACCGTTATCGTTTTTCCCGACTTTCTAGAACACAAAAGCTGATCTGCCCGGATAGTTTTACTTTGGTCCTCACCGCCAAACGCGTTAAATGGAGGGGATCAAAATGTCTCAAAATATAGACGCCGACGCTGCCCTTAGGAATCATCTACTTGCAAGTATCCCGCTGCAGGACTTCCAAGACATAAGTCCCGCTCTTGAGCGCGTATCATTGAGGGCCGGCCAAGTGCTTCATAGTGCCGGATGTAGTTTTGAGTACGTTTACTTCCCGACAACGGCGCTTGTCGCATTGCTATACATTTCCGGATCGGGCACGACCGTCGGGTTAGGTTTGATCGGCAGCGAAGGAGTTGTTGGTATCGAGATCTTTATGGGTGTCGATTCAGACCCGAGCCTGGCGGTTGTGCAAAACGCTGGCATTGCATATCGAATGCGGCCGGGAGATCTGCGTGACAAATGTGCCGCCTCACCTCAGTGCCGCGACGCCGCACTCAGATATACCAACGCCATGTTGACCCAAGTTTCACAAACCGCGGTGTGCAATCGGTTTCATCCGGTTTCACAACGCTACGCCCGATGGCTGCTCGAAAGTGCCGACCGCCTGAACACACAAAGGTTGGCGATGACGCACGAGCAGATCGCCGGCTGTCTGGGTACGCGTCGTGAGAGCATAACCTTGGCGGCCCACGAGCTTTCGGTCTTGGGAATAATAAAGATCCGCCGCGGAAGCGTGACTATACTCGACCGGCCCGGCCTCGAATCCGCCGCATGCGAATGCTATGAGGTCGTTTCGTCCGAATATGACCGTCTGCTCGGAACCGAACACGGCCATTTGCAGAGACCGGACCGGTCGCACTATTCATTCATGTAAGCCGGCGATCGGAGTTCGGACATCGGCACCAATTGCCGCGAGAAAGCGGCAACAGAGACAACAAAGAAGGCCTCGCCCATTCACTGAGTGAGGCCTTTTGTTAACGTCTCTTCGGACGGTCAATGAACGAAGCCGGGTTTAGAACAATGGTGCGAAGTTGAGGTCCGCGATCTCGTCATTGGCGTTGACGGTCTTTGTGTCGAACCGGTAACGCTTGTGCTGTGCAGAAACGACATACGTTTCGCCGGCAGGCACATCGTGGAACTGATAGTAGCCCATCGGATTCGTTCTCGCCGTTTGGATATTGCCGTCCATATCGGCCAGATAGATCGTGACGCCGGATATTGCCTGGCCGCCTTTTCCGGCTGAAGTTAGAACCTGCCCACTGATACTGACACTTGTCGAAGAAGGGGCGAGCATTTCATAGGCTCCAATATCGCTTCCGTCTCCGGAGTTCGCAATGGACGCGTTGTCGTGGGGCCTGGCGTAGCCGCGTTGATCTGTGATCACGCCTGGGCTGTTTCCCTTATCTTGGGCCGGGCTTCCAGTAAGTAGTGCACGTGTAAAGGTCGGTCCGCCGTTATTCTGAAGCGGCCCGATCACTGGATCTAGCGGTGCGCTGGCGGTGCCCCAGATATTCGGCGACGAGTTAAGCCCGGAACTATCGTCGATGATGCCGATCAGATTATAGGATCCTGTGTATGCGGTATCAGAATATAGATCCATGCCCTAAGACGCTTTATTTGCCACGTTCAAGGCAATTAAGTTGTTGTTCAGCGTCGCCGTCCCTATATACTGTCAATCGACGTGCCATCACCGACCCAAATCCAATTCTTCAATTGTAATCAGCAAGCGCTAAATGCCGGCCCGGACTGCGCTCAACAATGTTTGCTGTTGTGGCGTTACGCCGTTGCGTAATTACCCCACAACTCCCCGTATTGCCTATTACGCCGGGTAAAATCCGGAATGAATATTTGGAGTATTGACGAAAAGGCTCCGTCCGATTGCTCCAAGCTTGAATTGGAGAAGAATTTACTGCGGCTTAGGTTTCCGTTTTATTGTTTGTCAGTCGTTTTAAACTGTGCTAGATTCCTCTGCAATGAAAAATAAGGCTTCGCTCTTCGCGTTCTTGGTTCTTGGTCTTGTTTCGGTTCTCGGCTGCGGGCAACTGCAGGAAAAGTTCATCGAAAGCTTACCCAAGGAAACTGAATCCTCCCCGAAGGGCTTTTCACTTGCCGGTAAGGAATGGAAAACCTTTGAACTCGATGGAATGGAAATAAAGGTCGATCTCCCGGGCGACCCCTCCGACAAGACGCCTGCGGCCTCGCAAATGCCGCTCGGAGCCTCTGAGGTTTTCAGTGCAGTGAAGATCCACGCCTATGACGAGAAGGATTTTGGTTCGTCGTATAGCCAACTCATTCCAACCGGAAAGCGAAAGCTACAGCTCAAGGAGCTTGCCGATACCAGCATGGCTGCGATCAAGAAGCAGGCCCCGGACCTGAAATACCGGCTCGAAATGAAGTCGGTTTCGACCGCCCGTTACATCGGGTCATTCACCCGCAACGGAAGGTCGTTTGAACTCCGAGGCTGCTGCGTTTACCAGAAGGCAAAGCCCGAGCGTGTCTGGGCGGTCATCACCTTTTACGAAAAAGATAACGCCGATGGCCAGACCGCAAGCAAACGCATAATCGAATCGGTCGCCTTCAAAGATTCGTCAGAAACATGCCAGTGATCGGCTCGCTTTCTGATCGTAAAGGCAAAGCCCCACGCCTGAGCATGGGGCCGATCAGCTTCGTTCATGTCAACCGATCAAAGCGCTCCGGCTAGTTGGTCGGTCAGCTTATCGATGAGCGGCCGCATTACCTTCGCCTGCATTTCGGCGGCGCCGGCGTTTCCGGTCATCTTCATCGTCGCCGTCTGCGAGATCTCGCCCGAGTGACGGACCTTTCCGGTTGCGACGTCGATTAGCCGGAAGGCGACCGTCGCCGAGCCGCCCGTGTTGTATTCGACCACCCGGCCGGTCACAACATACGCAACGCCGAGCTGCTTGCCTAGCTTTACTGCTGTAGCAGTTGACGAGCCGTTGATCGCTTCAAGATCCGCGTCTGAGGCGTTCCGCGTGTGCCGCGTGTCGTAAACATTGAACTTGCGGATGTGATTTAGCCTTGCCGAGAGCATCGTCTGCAGTCCCCGCTTCGCTTGGTCGTTCATCGCCGAAGCTCCCGGCCCGGGCGTGAACTCGACCACCGCCGTCTTAACTCCCTGCCCCCTCGCCGGCGCCTGGGCAAACGAAACGCCCGCCAACGCAATCCCCAACACAAAAACGCCCAATATGTTCTTCATAATTTCTCCCTCAAAATGATCTTCGGCGACATTCCCGCCGCTGTAACTAATTGCGTCCCCTCGCAGGAAAAACTATCACCTCTTAAACAAAAAAAGCCGAACGTATAGATCGGCCGGATCATCTGTTGTGCTAGAAATTTTTACTTTAGATGCTTTTTGAAGAAAGCTAGCGTTCGCTCCCAGGCAAGTTTGGCTGACTCGGCGTCGTAGCGGGGGGTTGTGTCGTTGTGAAAGCCGTGCTGCTTCTCGTCGTACATGTAGGATTCGAACTTCTTCTTGTTTTCGGTAAGTGCGGCCTCGTAGGCGGCGATGCCCTCGTTTATCCGCTGATCGTTGCCGGCGTAGTGAAACTGGATCGGGGCGGTGATCTTCGGCACGTCCGCAACACCGGCCTGTCTGCCGTAAAACGCGACCCCGGCATTGAGGTCATTGCCAAGCCGAACGGCGAGTTGATTGACCATCCCGCCGCCGAAGCAGAACCCGACCGCTCCGAGCTTCCCGGTCGAATCCGACCGCTTCTTGAGCCACATCGCCGAGGCGACAAAGTCCTCGGTCATCTTCTTTCCGTCCACCGTTCTGAACGCCGCGGCTCCTTTCTGTTCGTCACCCGGATAGCCGCCGACCGAGGTCAGGCCGTCCGGAGCGAAGGCAACATAGCCCGCCTTCGCCAATCGGCGAGTGACGTCCTCGATGTAAGGATTCAAGCCGCGGTTTTCGTGAATGACCAGAACGGCCGGAAACTTCCTGCCTTTTGCCGGCCGGGCGAGATAGCCCTTGATCGAGCCATTGCCCTCGGGCGAAGCGACCGTCTCGTAGCCGACCTTGATGTCCTTGTCCTTTGGGTCAACGGTCTGTGCCCAGGCGTAATTCGGCCGAAGGCTTTCGAGTATCGCCGCAGCCGTAACGCCGCCGACCGCAAAGCGTGCAGCACCGCGCAAGAAAGCCCGGCGGTCGATCTCGCCGTGCTGATATTCGTGAAAAAGGTCGAGTAACTCTTGCGGATATTCGTTTGCGGTCTTGCGTTCCATGTTGATTTCCCCTAGGTTTTCTGAAAATTAGTCCGCGTTCATCTTTGCGGCAAAGTTTGAAAGAGCCTCGGCCCGCGTCGCCCCAAATGCATAGCAGTCACATTCATCCATGCTTACGAACTCCGGGCCAACCACGCAGTATTGCCCGCCGTCTTGGAAGATAAGCGTGCCGCCCGGCCCGCGCTCCGATTGAAGGTCGGGGTCGCGGAGCATCATCTGAAACTCGGGCGTCACTTCGCGGCCCGCTTTGCGCTCCAAGGCTCTTCGGCACGGCCGCTGAATGAGACATTGCCTGCCATCGCATCCCCATCGACCTTGCCGCTGAAGGTCAGCGTGAGTTCGTTGCCGCCATAAACGATAGTGTAGCTGAACGTGATGTCGCTGCCCTTTATCGTGCCCGTTACCGGGACGTCGCCGTTCGGCCGCTTGGCCGTGCCGCTTAGCTTTTCGCCGTCAACCGCGAGCACCAGCTTAAATGGACGCGGGCCGCCGGGCGTGTTGTATATCACATCCCAATCGCCTGCGACCGACGTCTGGGCTTGGGCACCAACGGCGAAGACGCCGAGCAGAAAAAGTGAAAGAAAAAATGCTCTTTTCATATGAACTCCTGTTCAAGGACATATTACCGCATTGCCCGAGCAAACACGAAAAAAGCCCCGATGGTTCGGAGCTTTCTTCGGTGCGTTTACCAGTAAAAACTATTTCTCGCTGCCGCGAAAAACGAGCACCACGCGGCCGCCGCTGTAAAGCGTCAGGCGATCTTCGAAGACCTCGATCCGGTCCGCACTTTCCATTGCCTCAAGCACACGTCGCTCGAGCGTATTTCGGTCTTCTTCCACACATGCCCGCAAAGAGGCGATGGTGTTTGTGAAGGCGAACTTGCCGCCTTCGGCCGTATAGTTCCCGCCGAAGAGATTGCAGCCTGTGTTGCCGCCGGCCGTCTTTTCTTCGGGGTCGAAGTTGATGAAAGCCCCGTAGGTCGCTGCCACCTTCTCATTAGGCCCGATCGTGTCGAGCAGCCAATTGCGGTCGCCGAGCCCAAATTTCCGCGGCTCCGGAGCGTCGTCGTGCGTCATGCTGTCAAATTTAAGCACGGCCTTCCTGCCGGCGAAAAGCGTCAACACCGAGCCGCGGATCCGATACCGCGTTACACTTTTCATCGTGTTGAGAAAGTCCTGCTCGGCCTCCATCAGTCCGCTGCAGAACATACGCGTCGAACCCATACCGCTGAACCGCATCGAGCGGCTGCCGACAGCCGCCCCACCAAAGAAACGATTGCACGTAGCGTTGCCGCTGACCCGCTTTGTGTCCTCATTAAACTCTATGAACGCCGGCGAACCCGCGACCGGCTTTCCATTCATTTCCGTCAGCGACCATCGTTTGCCCGGAAGCGAAGCCGACTGCGCAAAAACATCCGCCGCCGCTCCAAAAACGAATAACGCCGCGGTCGCAATAATTAAATGTTTGATCATATCTTTTCCCCTGTTCATAACCATTCCGGCGGAATCCGTGCCAAGAACGCACACCTCGCCCGCCAACTTAAAGAACGTCCCCTGGGGCCCGGACTTGCAGGGTATTGTATAATCAACCGCAGTCGCGAGCCAAAGAATTGTTCTGCAACCTCCTGCGTTTTCTGAGCATCTTTTCGGCGATGGCCGTATGTGCCCGATCTGTGAGATACGAACGATGACCCCAAGAATCTTTAGTAAATTCGCTGTTGTTGGATTGATATTTCTGCTTGCCGTCTCCGTCTTTGCGGACACCATCCGGCTCAAGGATGGAAGCATTATCAAAGGCAAGATTACGGGCTTTAGCGGCGGCCGATTCACCATCGTCATCGGCGAAGGCAGCCGCCAACGCACGCTTTCATACACGGCAAACGAGGTCGAATCGATCGAGTTCGACGCTCCGGGGTCGCTTCCGGGCACGAATACCATTTCAAGAAATACGCCGACCGTCCGGGTCGTTGATAATATGCCGCCGACCCGCGAATCACGGCCGGCAAATCCGCGTGTTGTAACGACCGAAACTGTTGCTGACAACCGTCCGCCGGTTCCGCAAACGCGGCCAACGCCCCGCCCGACGCCGCTTCCAAATACCTCGACGCCCCGCCCGACGACATCATCCACACAGCCGATCGAGCTTAATGTAAAAGTGCTCGCCGATAGCACCGCAAACGGTTGGACCCATTCAGGCTGGGTCGTCAAGAAGGACCAGCGCATCCGCATCACCGGCAGCGGGCAAGTCTCGCTCGGCAATGACCGAAGCACCGGGCCGGCCGGCCGCGAAGACATCGAGGACGGCGATAAGCTGATGCGGGCCGTTGCGACCGGAGCGTTGATCGCCGTTGTCGGCGACGACAACAACGATTTCATTTACGTCGGAGCCTCGCGTGAATTCACCGCACAGCGCGATGGAGCACTGTTCCTCGGGCTTAACGAAGGCAACCTTGATGACAACACAGGATCCTTTGACGTAAAGATCGAGATCTTGCCCTAACGCCGGAAAATCCTCACCTTGCCGCAGCCAATGACGGTTGACTCACATCCCACCGAGGGGTAACCTGTCTCTTGCCTTCAAAAGCATTCCTGTATTGCTTTTCTGCGGTTTATGGATGAGCTTTCTCAGCTGATAGCGCAATACGGCATCTATGCCGTTTTCGCCCTCTGTATGGTCGAAGGCGACATCACCCTCCTGATCTCCGGAGCACTTGCTCAATCTGGTTTTTTCGGTGAATACAGCTTCTTGAAGGTCCTGTTCTTCGGCACGCTCGGCGGGATGGTTGGCGACCACTTCGGCTATGCGATCGGCCGCATTTTTCACGAAAAGGCAAAACACTACCGTTTTTATCAGATGGCCCAACCGCGGGTCGAACGCCTGATCGATAAGTTCGGCGGCTTTGCGATAATCATCTCAAAATATATCTACGGCATCCGGGCGGCGATGTGCATCTTTTACGGCATCGGCAAGATGCCCTTCACACGTTTTCTCTTCCTAGATTTCATAAGCTGCTTTCTTTGGGTGCTTGTCCTTGCCGGAACCGGTTTCTTTTTCAGCGGCGCTATCACCTCGATCATCGGCGACTTTCAGCAGATCGGCATCGCGCTATTCTTCGTAATTCTCTTCGCCGTCGTCGTGCTCTATGTGGTCGAACGCTACTGGCTCTCAGAGAAGGTTGAAGAAGCCGACCCGGAAACGATCCAAAAACTCGAGGAAAAGCTCCATCACGTAGAAGAAGTTGCTCAGGTAAAACTACACGACCTGACCGAGCGACTTCACCTGACCCGCGACCCGCACCGCTCCGAACCACCGAATAAGGAGCCGGAACCTGTGGTCAAAAAGGCCGCCAAGAAGTGACCCACTCGGCTACGCTTTTTCTGCCCTAATAAGCTAAAATACCCGTTCACCCAGGCGAGGCCGCTTGCCAACAACCTGAGGATAAAATTTGTGATCATCGAATCTTCCGCCCCGACGAGGGTTGACCTTGCCGGCGGCACTATCGATATACCGCCGCTCTATCTTTTTCACGATGGCGCAGCGACCGTCAATTTTGCGATCAGCCTGCTCGCAAAATGCCGCATCGAGACCCGCGACGACGACCGCATCGTGCTCGAATCGACCGACCGCGGGCTGAGCTACGAGACCACGCTCGGCCGCATCCAAGAACTCCGGCACGAGCCGCGGCTCGAACTGCTTGCAAAGCTCGTTCATTTTTTCAAGCCCGAGATCGGCTTTAACATGACGACCGAATCCGAGGCTCCGGCCGGTGCCGGGCTTGCAGGCTCCTCAACGCTGAACATAGCCTGTATCGGAGCCTTGAACACACTTGTCGGCGGGCGATACGCAGCCGAGCGTTTCATCCCGATCGCCGCGGCGGTCGAATGCCAGGTGATCCGCGTCCCGACCGGTTATCAGGATTACTACTCCGCTCAGTATGGCGGGCCGGCGTGTATCCACTTCGGCGTTGAGGGAATGCATCGCGAAGCGCTCGATGTTGACACTTCCGTTCTCGAATCGCGTATCGCCGTCTGCTACACGGGCGAACCGCGAAACTCGGGCACCAATAACTGGGAAATAACTAAACGCCACATCGACGGCGACAACGAGCTCTTTGATATTTTCGAGGGCATTCGCGACGGCTCGCTCCGGCTGCGCGAGGCGATGCTCGCAGCGGACTGGGACGCTGTTGGCGAAATACTCGCCGAGGCTCATCCGCTCCGCAAACGGCTTTCGCCGCACATCACAACGCCGCACATGGACGAGATAATCGACACGGCCCTCGCGAACGGTGCCATTGCCGCAAAGGTCTGCGGAGCCGGCGGCGGCGGCTGCATCGCCTTCTTCTGCGAGGACGGAATGCGCAATAGCGCCGAAGAGGCGATAGCCGAACTCGAAGGCGTCGAGGTGCTCGATTGGCGGTTGAACACCGACGGGCTCACCGTTACAACCGCCGGTTAGCTCTTGTACTGAAGACGCAAGCGGCGCTAATATCGGGAAACGTTCACCAACCGGCCTTTAGAAAAACTTAGGAGTTAAAGATGAAGCGATCTCTTTCCATCGTTTGCATACTCATTTGCGCGGCTGCCGCGACCGCCTTCGGCCAAGCTGCGACCGAATCCGGCAAGGTCTTCTGGCGGGGAATGGTCGATGACAAGGTCCATATTGTCATCAAGGGCCTGACCGTTGAAACCAAGACCGTATCGGGCCGCGAAATGGACGCCGGAGCTTTCAGCTTCACCGCCCCGCTCCCGAGCACGAACGTAACACTTACCGCGATCCGGAAGGATGGCCGCGGGACCGTAACCGTCGTCCAGCAGCCGGATGCTTCAAACGGCTTCACAGCCATCGTCGAGGTCAATGACAGCCGCGGCGGTGCCGACGATCATTTGCTCGAGATCTCCTGGTAATACAAAACTATCTGTCACTTTCCGCAGCCTCGCGGTGTTTTGGTTCAAGAAAGCAATTTCTAAACTAGAATATCGGGAGGCATTTTGATGCGTAAATTCATTTCGTTTTTCACATTTTCTTTTTTCATGTTTGCATTTGTTCTTGGTTCCGCCGCCGCTGAGGCATTGGGCTCGGCCTATGGTGACGATTGCAAGAACTACTCTTGGGGCAGCAAAGAATCGGTTGCCGAACTCCGCGAGTTCAAGCTACTGGCTTCGGGCCGCATCTCGGTCGATGCCGGCAAGAACGGCGGTATCTCCGTTAAGGGCGGAGACGTCGGCGAGGTTCAGCTCCGGGCATGCGTTACGGCCTCGGGCGATTCGGCCGCCGAGGCTCAAGGCGTGCTTTCGTCCATCAGGGTCAACACGTCAGGGACGATCTCTGCCGAAGGGCCGGCCGACGGCAAGGGCTGGGCGGTCTCCTTCTCGCTGATCGTTCCCCGCAACACCGACCTCGAGCTCAAGGCAAAGAACGGCGGCATCGCCATCAGCGGTGTTGAAAGCAACGTTGAGTTTGAAACGGTCAACGGCGGTGTTGCCCTGAGCAACCTGGGCGGAAATGTCCGCGGCAGGACGACCAACGGCGGCGTCAGCATCAAGCTCGAAGGCCAAATGTGGCGAGGTAATGGGCTCGACGTCCTGACGACCAACGGCGGCGTCAGCCTCAAGCTCCCCGCAACCTATGCGGCAAATATCGAGACCGGAACGGTCAACGGCGGGTTCAGGAGCGACATTCCGGAACTGAACGTCACGACCGAAGACGTCAGAGGTGACTGGAGCCGCGGCTCGCGGGCAAAGCAGATCAACACCTCGATCAACGGCGGCGGCCCGATGATCCGCGTTAAAACAACCAACGGCGGCATCAAGATCAGCTCCGCCGAGGAAATAAAGTACTAAGACAAAAGAGGCTGTCTGAAGAGCACGACGCGGTCTGTGTATTCGATTCTTATTCTGTGTCTTTTCTGTGGTGATTTTTATTAGCCTAGCGGGCATTACCACAGAACTCACAGAAAGAAGACACAGATCATCGCAATTCAAACGGCCTCTTCTCTTTTTGAACTCTTTAGTTCGACTGAATTGCCGCGGTCAGCGAGCGAAATATCCCGAGTCCGTCATTCGACCCCAGAAGTTCCTCGCAGGCCCGTTCGGGGTGCGGCATCATTCCGAGGACATTTCGATTGAGATTGCAGATACCGGCAATGTTCGACCTCGCACCGTTCGGATTCGCCGCGTCCGTTATCTCACCGTCCTCTTCGCAATACCGAAAAACGATCTGGCCGTTCTCCTCAAGTGCATTATAGGTCGGATCGTCGCAGACATAATTTCCCTCGGCGTGTGCGATCGGTATTGAAAGCACGGTGCCCTCATCGACCTGCGTCGTGTACGGCGTGCCCTGGTTCTCGACGCGAATGTTCACGTGGCGGCAGATGAAATGCAGCCCCGCATTCCTGATCAATGCTCCGGGCAGCAATCCTGCCTCGCATAGTATCTGAAAACCATTGCAGATGCCGAAGACGAACTTGCCCTGGGCAGCAAACTCTGTAACCGACTGCATCACCGGCGAGAACCTTGCCAACGCCCCCGCACGCAGATAGTCGCCATACGAAAACCCTCCCGGAATGATGAGCGCATCATAGCCGCTCAGGTCTGTCTCGCGGTGCCAGATAAAATCGACCGGCTGCCCAACGTGCTTTGAGATCACGTGATAAGCATCGTGATCGCAATTAGAACCGGGAAAAACAACAACTCCGAACTTCATCAGGCCTCCAGCTCCACTTTGTAGTCCTCTATCACGGGATTCGCCAGAACGTCCTTCGCGAGCCGTTCGGCCGCCTCGCGGGCCTCGGCTTCGGTGGCTCCTCCGTTGACTTCGACCTCGAAATATTTCCCTTGCCTGATATCCGCAATGTTCTCGAACCCGAGCAGTTCCGCCGAGTGGTGAATGGCCTTTCCCTGCGGGTCGAGAACACCGGGTTTTAGCGTTACGAATACTTTTGCCTTCATTTTCGTCTCCGAAATAAATTGTAGATTGTTACGCAAATTCTTGTCATTGGCAACATCTTATGTTAAGTTTCCCGCAGTCTTTTTTCTGCGCGAGCTTTATCATTCGCAAACGTCTACTAAGGAGAACCAGGAAACTTTATGCAGAATATGTCAGGCGGCAAGACCGCCCTCGGGTTGGATGCGAACGTCGGTGCCGGATTATGCTACGTGCTAAATTTGGTATGCTACCTCGGCGTCGTTTACAGCATTATCGTGTTAGTTACCGATAAAGAAAATAAGTTAACGCGATTTCACGCGGTTCAGTCACTGCTGCTGCTCGGTCTCGGTATCGTGCTTACTATCGTTCTTTACATCGGTATGTTTATCGGAGTTTTCATCGATACGGCCATCGGACTCCCGGTCGTTTCCGGTATTTCAGGTCTGCTGATGCTCATTGTCGGCCTAGCGATGCTGGTGTTCGTGATCCTAGCTGCGGTCAAGGCATTTCAGGGACAGATCTACAAGATACCGGTGATCGGTGGCTTTGCGGACAAGTTCTCGAGCTAGATCGAGGTTACGTCCGTTTCCTAAAAACTATTAATGCGAGGCCCGGATGTTCCGGGCCTCGCATTCGCTTTTTGGACTGACCGGGAGATCAGGACGCCGACGAACCAAAGACCCTGCAGAACACAGTTTCCACGTTCCTCAAGTAGTGTCCGAGGTCAAAAACGCGGGCGATCTCTTCCTCCGAAAGGTGTGACGAGATATCCGCGTCTTGCATTACAAGCTCCCGATACTCGCCGCCTTCGTCCCAGACCTTCATCGCATTCCGCTGCGTGTAAACGTAAGCATCTTCCCGCGAAACGCCCTTCTGCGTCAGTGCAAGCATCAACTGCCCGCTAAAGACGAGCCCGCGCGTGATCCCGAGGTTCTTCAGCATATTTTCGGGGTAAACGACTAGCGTATCGAGCAGCGAGGTCGCCTTTGCGAGCAGATAATCAAGCGTCGCCGAAGAATCCGGCAGTACGATCCGCTCGGCCGAGGAGTGCGAGATATCGCGTTCGTGCCAGAGCGCTACATTCTCAAGCCCGACGATCGCGTTTGCCCGAACCGTCCGAGCCATTCCGCAAATGCGTTCCGAGAGGATCGGGTTGCGCTTGTGCGGCATCGCCGAGGAGCCTTTTTGCCCTGCCTTGAACTTCTCCTGTGCTTCGCGGACCTCGGTTCGCTGCCAATGCCTTACCTGCAATGCCATCTTCTCGAGCGTTGAAGCGATTATCGCCAGTGTGCAGAGATACTCGGCGTAGCGGTCGCGTTGGATCACCTGCGTCGAAACCGATGCGGCCTTGAGCCCGAGCCGTTCGCAAACGCGTTCTTCAACGTCCGGAGCCAAATGGGCAAAAGCCCCGACCGCTCCGCTGATCTTGCCGACCGCGACCATCTCTCTCGCCCGCTCAAGCCGTTCGCGGTTCCGCTCCATCTCCGCGTACCAAAGGGCCCAGGCGAGCCCGAAGGATGTCGGCTCGGCGTGTATGCCGTGCGTTCGCCCGATCTGCGGCGTATCTTTGAACTCCAACGCCCGCCGCTTAAGCACCGGCAGCATCGCGTCGATCTTTGCTAACAGGATGTCGCACGACTCGCGGAGCAGAATGCCGTTTGCCGTATCGACCACATCGCTCGATGTCAGCCCGTAATGGACGAACCGCGACGCCGGACCGATGTTCTCTGCCAAGTTTGTCGTAAAGGCGATGACGTCGTGGTCGGTCGTCTTCTCGATCTCATTGACCCGCTCGACCGTAAAGGCCGCCTTCGCCTTGATCTCTTCGAGTGCGTCCGCCGGGATCGTCCCGTCCTCAGCGTGAACCTCGCAGACGGCGATCTCGACATCGAGCCATTTGCGAAACTTGTTCTCGAGCGACCAGATCGCGCCCATTTCAGGAAGTGTGTATCTTTCGATCATAGAAATGCATCAGCCGTCCTCTGTCTCGTCCTCAACTCCGGCCGCCTGCGGGCTGACCTCGCGGTCGCCAAGCACATCGCCGATATAAACCATCTGGACCGTGACCATCAGAACCGCTAGCAGCGGCGTCGCCAAAACAAGTCCCAACGCGCCGAGCATCACGCCGAATACAAGCTGAAAAATGATCGTAAGCGCCGGCGGCAGCTCGACCGTCTCTCGCTCAATAAGCGGCGTTACGACGTTCGATTCAATAAGCTGAACGCCGATGTAGAGCCCAAGCACATAGAGCGCCGTTACCGGGCTATTAATAAACGCCAGAAGCAATGCCGGAAGTGCGGAGATGATCGGCCCAAAATTTGGAATAAATGACAGCAGCCCGGCGATCAGCCCAAGCGTCAGAGCGAGCGGAACGCCGATTATCGAAAGTCCGATCCATGTCAAAACACCGATAAAAACCATCGACGCGATCTTACCGATCAGCCACCAGCTAAGAGTGTCGCCGATCGCGTCCAGCACCTCGCGGGCCCTCGGCCGGCTTGGCTGCGGGAAAAGCTTGATCAGCCCGCTAGAGTAGAGCCGCGGCTCGGCGGCAATGTAAACCGCCAGCAGTATGACGATAAAGAAATTGCCGAGTGCCCCGACCGTTGAAGAAAACACGCCGCCGACGCCCGAGATCAACTGCCCGGTGTCGATCTTTTCAATAATGCTGTCCGCGCTCGGCACCTGGCGGATCAACGCCTGCCCCCAGCCGTATTGGCCGACGTATTCGCTTACCTGCCTTGCAGATTCCGGCAGCTTCACGCGAAGCAACTGCATCTGCTCCGCAACGTTCGGAGCAAGAAGCGCGATACTGCCCGCAAGCACCGCGACAAGCAATACCGAAACGCCAAGAACGGCCCAGGTTTCTCCGATCTTAAGCCGCTCCGCGATCGGCACTGCCAGCCCTCGCAAAAAGATCGCGATCAGCACCGCCGAAAAGATCAGCAGAAGAATGTCAACGGTATAAAAGATGAGGGCAACAAGAAGCAGAACAAGCAAGACAATAGTGATTGCCACCAGAACCTTGGTAGCAAATGAGCGCTCTTGAACGTTCTCTCTACTCATTGTTTAGATCAGATTTTTGCTTGCCAAAAGCTCGGCGTTAAGAATGGTCGAGCCCGCCGCACCGCGGACCGTATTGTGACTGAGTGTTACGAACCGGTAATCGAAAATATTGTCCGGAAAGATCCGGCCGACCGTCACCGTCATCCCGTTTCCTCGGTCGCGGTCGAGCCGCGGCTGCGGCCTGGAGGGCTCAACCAGCACCTCGATGAACTGCTCCGGCGACGAATGCAGCCCGAGGGTCGGGAAGTCCTTCATCGCCGCGATCACTTCCTCAAGCGTCGAATTTCCCTTCAACTTTACCCTCACTGAAGCCGTATGGCCATCGATCACATTCACCCGAAAACATTGTGCCGAGACTGTGAAATCCGCCTTCCGGATCGCCTCGCCGGTAAACTTACCCAGGACCTTCTGCGCCTCGGTCTCAACCTTAGGCTCCTCGCCGGCGATGTATGGCAGCACGTTGTCGATGATGTCGAGCGACGCAACGCCCGGATAGCCCGCACCCGAGATCGCCTGCAGCGTCGTTACGATCACGGCCTCAACGCCAAACTTTCGGTCAAGTGCGGCAAGCGGCGGCGCAAAGCTCGCGACCGCACAATTTGGGTTGGTTACGATAAATCCCTTGCTGAATCCGCGCTTCGTCTGCTGAACGTCGATCAGCCCAAGATGATCGGGATTTATCTCCGGGATCAGGAGCGGCACATCCTCGTCCATCCGATAAACCGACGAATTGCTTATCACCGGATAGCCCGCACGGGCAAATGCCTCCTCTGTTTCGCGGGCAACCGGGGACGGCAGGCTCGAGAAGACGATGTCGCAATCGATCGGCGGCTCGATCGGCTGGACCATTATCTCGCGAACGCTTTCCGGGATGTCGCCGGCCAGCTTCCACGCACACGCCTCGGCAAACGACTTCCCCGCCGACCGGTCCGAAGCCGCAAGCGCCGTTATCTCAAACTGCGGGTGATGTTCGAGCAATTGTATGAACCGCTGCCCAACCGTCCCGGTCGCACCCAATATTCCGACCCTATAATTACTTGCTCATAAGCCCTTATGTTCTAACTTTCTCAAAAGATGTGGGCAAGATCCTGTGCCAAAAGCTTAGCGGGCAATTCTCGAACGTTATTTATCTTTGTGCGTTATGGCGTGACTGTTTAGTCGTCAAAAGCATAGGCGTAGACTCCATGATAGGGCGGGCTGCCAAGAAATTCGGCCGGCCGCAATGCCCTTTGCATTTCCCGTATCGCCGACCGCACCGATCATCGAGTTTATATCCGTGATCTCCTGTCCTTCGGAACACCAGACCTCGGAAAGGTGTGAATAGAATGCGTAATACGTCTTGCCGTTGTGCGAGAACTTCAGATTGATCGTCTTGCCGTATTTTCCAACGTCGTTACGCTGCACGCCGACAACGGTTCCTGTCGATACCGGATATCCGGGTCCCCTTTCAGGCGCCAGACCGAGCCCTTGTTGAAACTCTCGGCGTGCCGTCCTTATGTTTTCGGGCCCACCCGAAGGTGTTGTATTTCGTTGTATTAAGTATTTTATTGTATTCCAGCGGATAACGTACCATCACTACCTCCCGTTCTCTCAACAAGATTAAGGACGGACAGTATTTAAGCTTTTGCTAAACTCCGATGGCTTCCTTAATCCGCCGAACGCCTTCGGCCATTCGCTCTTCCGAGTTGCAGAACGATATCCGCAAGAATCCCTTTGCTTCTGAGCCGAAGGCGATGCCGGGAACTGTTATCACGCGATTCTGGAGGCACTTCTCGGCGATCTCTATGTCGTCGCCGACAGAGCGAACATCGAGCATTGTATAGAACGCACCTTCCGGAGCCGTCGCCTTTAGGCCGAGCTCTTTATCGAACAGATCGACCAGAAAATCACCGCGTTTCTTATAAACCTCGCGGGCGTGAGCCTTGAAATCCTCGGCCTCGGCAGACCAACCAAGCAGCGATGCCTTTTGGGTTATCGCCGAGGCACAAACCGTCAGAAAGCCATGAAGAACCTGGATGCCGTGCATAACCTCGGGCCGCGAACTTGCCGCCCAACCGAGCCGCCATCCGGTCATGCTGAGCGACTTTGAAAGCCCGCTGACGATCACGGTCCGGTCGTAAAACTCCGAGGCCGAATGCGGCCGCTCGCAAAAATAAAGATCGCTATAGATCTCATCCGATATCAGATAAATGCCCGTGCCCTCAAGCACTTCGGCGATCTGCCTGAGGTCGGTCTCAGTGAAGATTTTCCCCGTCGGATTCGAAGGCGAGATGACGACCGCGGCCTTGGTCTTCGGCGTTATCGCCCGCTTGAATTCCTCGATGTCGAACGCAAACTCCGTCTCCGCCGGCAAGCGATAGTAAACTGGATTACCCTGCGAAATGCGGACGCAAGCGTCGTAAGCCGGAAAACTCGGGTTCGGAAGCAACACGTCGTCGCCGATATCGACTATCGACAGAAACGCCGCCGTCATCGCCTCCTGCGACCCGCAGGTTACAACGATGTCCTTGATCCCAAGGCCAAGATGCGGATACTGCTCAGCGATCTTCTCGCGAAGTGCCGGAAGCCCCGGATGCGATGTGTAGCCATTCTGCTCGTCGGTCGCGACCCGTGCCGCCTCGCGGCGTAGGAAATCCGGCGTCGGCAGGTCAGGCTCGCCCAATCCGAAATTGATCGAATCCGGCAAAGCCCGCTCAAAAAACTGCCTGATCAGCGTCGGCTGCAGCCCCTGCAAACGCTTTGGCAGTTGAAATTCCTTTTGTTCAAATGCAGCTGTCATTTCCAGATCGCTTACGCCTCATCCTCAGCCGTCTCGCGGTGCGGCGGCTTGCTCGATTCGAGATCCTCTTCAAGCTCTTCGCGCGCATCGCCGACCTCGAGATTAAACTCACCCTCGGCCGCCGTGTTCGGGTCGCCCGTCAATATCCCGCCGATCATCTCCACCTCGCCAATGATCTTCTGCCCGAGCCCCGAGATCTTTTCCTTTAACGAATGCTCTTCGTGATCGTCATCCGGTACTTCGTGATCATTACTCATACTAATAAGTTTACATCGTCTCCCGCTTTAGGCGGTATTGCGTCAGATCGTTTATCGCAGATAGTCTTCGAGCTTGGTTGAAGCGTCGGTCTTGTCGTCGCGGTATTTTACGATGACGGGGCAGTAGATCGAGAGGCCGTTCGCCTTGCCGAATTCATTCGAAACGGCCCGCGAGCCCTGGACCACGACCGCACCGGCCGGTATCTCAAGCGGGCGGCCGCCCTCTGCCTTGATGATGCGTTCGTTCGGCAGATCGAATACAGGCGTCGATCGAGTAAGGATCACACCCGTCCCGAGCACTGCCCGCTCGCGGACGATCGTTCCTTCATAAACGCCGGTGTTGCCGCCGACCATCACATCATCTTCGATCACTACCGGCACAGCACCGACCGGTTCGAGAACGCCGCCGATCTGCGCCGCCGCCGAAATGTGCACCCGCTTCCCGATCTGTGCACACGAGCCGACCAAGGCGTGCGAATCGACCATCGTTCCCTCATCAACATACGCCCCGACGTTTATATACGCCGGCGGAACCACGACCACACCCGGAGCAACATAGCTGCCGTCGCGGATCGCCGAACCGCCGATGACGATTCGAACGCCGTCCGCAAGCGACATTGGGCGGAGCGGAAATGTGTCTTTATCGAAGAACCGCAGCGTCTCGGTCGGCTGCGACATCTCGACCATCTTGCCCATCCGAAACCCGAGCAATATCCCTTGCTTTACCCAGGCATTCGCGTGCCAGTTCCCGTCCGCATCCTTCTCCGCCGAGCGTATCTCGCCTCGCCTCAAGGCGAGCTTGAACTCCTCATAAACCTCGCGGTCCGCCGGCTCAAACTCCGTCTTCGCAAACAACGCCTCGATCTTTTCTTTCAATTCCATATAACCTATGCCTTAACTGTGCTCTCTAATGCTGCGGGCAATCAGGCCGAGGCCGCCGGCGAAAAGCGTCAGCATCATCAGCGTGTTAAAAAGGTTCGTCGGCTGAAAATAGATCTGGAGATTCATGATTATTCCGGCCAGGATGATGACCGCTCCGGTAAAGACCAGTAGCCAGCCGATCAGCGACTTGCCGTTAAAGAAAACTATCCCGACCCCGACGATCAGCGGCACCATCGACAGCCCGAACGCGTTATAGCCGCCCCAGTTCCAAAAGCCGCTCGTCACGATCACGCGGCTAATGAGCATATATCCCCCGGCAACCGCCATCGCAAGGCCGATCAAAAATTCGATTAGCCCGCCCGAAGTGCCGCCAACATTTTTCAGGTCATCAATTTCCATAACGAATTGTGAATTGGCAAATTGTCGATTGTTAATTGGTTAAATGAACATGCTTTCCCCATTTCTCAATTAGCCGATTTTCAATTGACAATTGGCTAGCTCAGATTCAGTTCCTTGATCACTTTCTTCAGAATACCTTGAGTTTCCTTTGTCACCGGGACGAGCGGGAGCCTCAGATTTTCTTCGAGCAATCCCATCTCTTTCATAACAAATTTGCACGGTGCGGGTGAGGACTCGATAAAGTTTGCCTCCATCAGCGGCAGTAGTTGAAAGTGCAGCTTGCGGGCGGCGGTCCAAGCTCCGTCGAGCGCCTTCTCGACCATGCGCGAGGCCTCCTTCGGCATTTCATTGGCGATAACGGAGACTAGCCCATCGGCCCCAAGTGCGATCAGCGGCAGCGTCGTCGCGTCGTCGCCGGAAAAGACCTTAAAGCCCTTCGGCCGCCCGGCCAGGATCGCCATCACCTGCGAGAGGTCGCCCGAGGCTTCTTTCGTTGCGACTATGTTCGGATGGTCGGCTACGAGCCGCAGCGTTGTCTGGGCCGAGATGTTCGCGGCCGTCCGCCCCGGCACATTGTAAAGCATTATCGGCAAGTCTTTTACGCTCTTAGCGATCTCAGAAAAATGAGCGTAAAGCCCGGCCTGCGTCGGCTTGTTGTAATAAGGAGCGACGATCAACGCCGCATCCACGCCCAGCTCGCGTGCCTTGCGCGTAAATTCGATCGTCGCCGCGGTCGAGTTGCTCCCCGTCCCGGCGATCACCTTTGCCTCTTTCCGATGTGCGGCCTCGACGGCGAGCCGGATCACAATGAGCCGCTCGTCCTCCGTCATCGTCGCACTTTCGCCCGTCGTCCCGCACGGCACAAGCAGCTTCACGCCGCCCTTTATCTGCCGCTCGATCAGCCGCCGAAAGCACTCCTCGTCGATAGATCCGTCCTTCCGAAACGGCGTCACAAGGGCCGTCCCGCAGCCCGTCATCCATCCAAGCCGTGATCTCATATACTGATAATACTCCAACCCGCCTTTCTTTCGCGATCACCTTAAAGCGCCTCAGATCTTCCATCAATGGAATCCTCGATAACCTGAGTAAACTCGTGAACGCCATTCTTCCCCACAATCCACTCGGCCGCTGTGATCGCTCCGTGTGCAAAGCCCTCGCGGGTCCGGGCGGTGTGTTCGATAAATATCTGATCGGCGATCCCGTCGAACCCGAGCCGGTGCGTTCCGGGGATGTTGCCGGCACGCGTCGCGGCGATCTCGCCTATCTTTACATGATCTTCGGCAACGGATCTGAGCTTCAGGGCCGTGCCGCTCGGGCTGTCTTTTTTTTGCGAATGATGTTGCTCTTCGATAAATGCCTCGTATTCGGGAAAGCGGGCGAGCAGTTCGGCGGCGTAACCGGCGATACGGAAAAAGAGATTTACGCCGATCGAAAAATTTGCTCCATAGACCATCGAGCCATTGCCGTCGGCAACGATCTTTTCGATCTCGTCCCGCTGCTCGTCCCAACCGGTCGTCCCGACCACGATCGGCACCCCGGCGAGCATACACGCCCGCACATTCCGCTCGACGGCAGCCGCAACCGTGAAATCGATCGCAACCTCAGCCGCACGCAACGTCTCAGCAAGCTGCTCCGCCCGAAGCCCGGCGTGAGTTTCATTGATGATCACCGTGACCGAATGCCCATGCTCCGCCGCAAGGCGTTCGATCAACTTCCCCATCTTCCCGTATCCGATTAGTGCAAGTTTCATAAAAAAGTCTGCCGCATAGGACAACGTGACTGTAAATACTATTCCTCGGCGGTCTCCGTGACCGCTTTTGGTAACAATTTTCTGACGAGCGATCCGTACAGATCGACAGCCGATTCGAGATCCTTCTTCAGCACGAATTCGTCCTTCGTGTGTGCAACGAGGATCGAACCCGGGCCGAGGAGGAGCGGCTTGCCCCAGTTGGGCATGTGCGGAATGTCGGTGGTGAAGCGGACCACCTTTTGGGTAAAGCCTTCTACCGGATGGAGCTTTACCGGTTCGCTGCACGAGAGAACCTCTATGTTGCCGCGTCCGCGGACGACGCTTTCGAGAGCCTGTTCGATGGGCTCTCTTTTTGTCGTTAGGCGGATAAGAAGCCCGGCTTCCGCCTTTGGTGGAATGATATTAAGGGCAAGCCCGCCGTCGATGGTGCCGAAATTTACGGTGGTCTCGCCGAAGAAATCGTCGTGCGGGAAATGCGTTCGGCGGATGTCGTCGAGAATATCCAGAAGCGTCTCGATCGCCGAATCGCCCTGCTCGGGGTACGCCGAATGTGCGGCCTTGCCGGACGTTTTGATCAGCAGCCGAAACGAACCCTTGGACCCGATCGCGAGGTCATTGTCCGTAGGCTCGCCGTTGATCATATACTCGCACTTCGCCGCAAGCGGATGCTCATTGACCGCCTTCGCACCCGTGCTCGACCGCTCTTCCTCAACGGTATAGAGCAGCCCGATGTCGTTGATTCCCTCTTGCCGAAGCCGCTCCGCCGCCACGATCTGCGCCGCGATGATCCCCTTTGCGTCGCACGCCCCGCGGCCGTAGATCTTTTCGTCGTCCTCGGTTGGCGGAATGAATGGCGGCACCGTGTCCATATGCGTCGAGAGCCAGACCCGCGGTGTGTCGTTCAAAGTCGCGATCACGTTATTCTGGTTCTCTGAAACCGGCTGAAGCTCGACCGTCCATCCGAACGACATCAGATGGTCACGCAAAAAATGCCCGACCGCTTCCTCTTCGCCGGAAACGGAAGGAATGTTCATCAAAGCCTTCGTAAGTTCAAAAAGTTCCATATCGTCACTAACCCACCATTTTGTGACCGCGGAGCAAGGTCGCTTCTATTTAAGCCGGTCAAAAGCTTCGTCGAGATCGCCCTGCTCACCTAAAATTGTCAGCACGTCGCGTTGCTCGATCTTGGTGTCACCTTTCGGCATGATGAGGTCATCCCCCCGTCGTATAGCGATCACAACACATTTACCGAGGCCAAGATCGGCGATTCGTGTCCCGCGCTTTATTCGTCGTCCTACCGCGATCTCGCGCATCCGTTCCTCGCCCATACCACTTGAGAGAAACTCGAACAAACTCGGCCGAAGTACGATGTTCTCGAGGATCGTAGCGACCGCTCTTGGCGGGCTCATCACTTCGATATCGGCCTGTTCGAAAGCCTTCAGGTTGGTACTATCATTCACTCTGGCGACCAATCTCATACCATTGTAATCCGACCGTATCGCCTGGCTTATGAGAATGTTGACCTTGTCGCTCGAGGTCGCGACGACCACACATTTAGCTTCCTTCAGGCCAGCCTCCTTCAGCACCTCCGGCTTTGTAGCATCGTCGCAAAAGACCGTAACGCCACGCATATCCTTCGCGAGCTCGCAGCTTTCCTTGTCAGTATCTATGAGTGAGATCGACTCGCCGGCCTCGACCATCTTTTCGGCCAAAATTCTTGCCGTTTCGTCGGCTCCGATTATCAATATATGTTGTGGCATAACCTTAAAGAATTTTGCGGTTTGGCTCGCAAATGTTCCCTGTGTAGCTACTGTTGCCAGAATTATCGCAAAAACCATTGGAACGAAAGACTCTGACCCGACGATCCCATTGTCGCCCAACTTAAGTGCAAAGAATGTCGCGATCGAAGCAGCAACTATACCGCGCGGCCCGAGGAACGAGATGAACCATTTCTCGTTCGTCTTCAGCTCCGACCCAAAGGTTGAGAAAAATACCCGGATCGGGCGAACGACAAATATCATGATCACGACGATCAACAAACCCGGCCAGCCGAGCGCGATGATGTCGCTTAAAAGCAATCCGGAGGCGAGTAGAATGAACACGCTCGAGATGGCAATGCTCGCCAGGTCGCCCTTAAAATCTTCGACCTCTTCTTTGTGAGGAATGTTGAGAGATCCGATCGCTATGCCGGCGATTGCGGCCGCCATCACTCCGGCTTCGTGGGCAAATATCTCGGCAATGGTGTATGAAGCCAGAGCCGCTCCCAAGATGCCGATCCGCGTAAATTTGGACGGAAGCATTCGAAAGCGATCGCTCAGCACCCAAACAATTACTGCAACTGCAACGCCAACGATCACCCCAACCAGAAGCGTTTTGAGTCCAGTCGGAATCGCCGCCTTCAGGCCCAACGGCGACACAATGGCGGTAAAGATCAGCGACGCGAGGATCACGCCAAGCGGGTCGGCAATTATCGATTCACTTTCAAGTGTGGTCTTCACCCGTCGATTGACCGATACATTTTGAAGGATCGGCGTTATGACGGTCGGCCCGGTGATCGAAACGATCGCTCCGAACAGGAGGCTCAGCTCCCAGTCCCACCCGAGCAGAAAATGAACGAGAAGCCCGGCTAGGAAGGTCGTGATCAATATACCAACTGTTACTAGGCCGACAACTGCCCGCGAGGCATGGCGAAGCTCCTTTACGCTGATCAGCAATCCACCTTCGAAAACGACGATAGCGACCGCCGCCTTTATGACCACCCGAAGAACATCACCCAGAATTTCCGGCTGAATAAGTCCTAATCCAGCCTTTCCGATAAGCAGGCCGGCCAACAGCAATGGTCCCGTCGCCGGCACGCGAAGCCTATCGGCCAAGATCTGGGCAGAAGTCCCGACCAATATCACAAGCACCAGCGTCCCGAGGATCGCCAGAACCGGGTCGTAACTCTTAAGCTGAAAGATGTATTGCTCTAACAGATTCTCAGCTCCACTCGAAGGTTGTAGTCGCTATGAAAAGTTCCATCTTAGTTCTGGGGTAATCGGTCGGCGAACATCGCCTTAAGTTCCTTCAATTCACTCTGTAGGTCGGCAATGCATGGTTCACCGCGGTCGGGTGCCGTCTCTTTGTCGCGTTGGATAAAGAAGGTCGCGAGAGTCGCCGTCATATACCCAAAAACAGCGAAACCATAAACTGCCAGCAAAAGACAGAGCATTCGGCCCTCGGCTGTTTTTGGAAAATAGTCTGAGCCGATCGACGTTATCATCATGGCTGTCCACCACAATGCATCCGCGTAGCTGACAAAGCCACCCTCAACACCTTCTTCGAAATTATACATTCCGGCGGCTCCGCCTACTACGACGATGAGTGTCAACATCAGAACATATCCCAGGCCCCGTCGACTGAAGGCGGAGCCGAGCGAACGCATGCCCCGATTAAGCGACGTCAGCAGCCGCACCAACCGCAGGCCGCGCGCCGCACGTGCAGCTCGGAGCAGCTTGAATGCCTGAAACGCCCGAAATATACGCAGTGCCGGCAACGCGAGAGCGAGCAGCGTCAGCCAATGCCGCTTTATATACTCAAACTTTTCCGGCGCCAGCAACAGCTTGACCCCGTAATCTATACCGAAGATTATCCAGATGACATTCCCGAGCGTTTCGAGAAACGGGCTGATACCCCTGGTCATCTCAAGCACAAGCAAGACCAGCCAGATGATGCTCAGCAACAGCATCGGTATCTCAAGCCATTCGTCCAGCTGGTCAACTATCGCCCACCGCTCCGCCTTGATCTCCTTCTTTACAACTTCCTTTTCAATTTGTTCCATCCGACAACCTCCGGGTCTTTTCCTGACTTCCGGAAATTATCGCATAGACCTAAAGTTGTTCTGCTTTTCTTAAAACCCGAAAATTGATCAAAACATCTCGTTGTGGAGGCGGATTATCACTCGTTCGACATCGGTCTCTTTTACGACAAACGTCAGATTCACGGCCGAGGCTCCGTGCGAGACGAGTTCGACGTGGACGTCCTCAATCGTCGAAAAGATCTTTGACGCAAGGCCGGTCGAGGCGCGGAGGCCTTCGCCGACGACGCAGATTACGGCGTAGTTCGGCTCGACCTCGACGTCGCCGAGCCGCGAGAGTTCCTCGACGATCTTCTCGAGCGAGCCGGTCGAATCAAGTGTAAGAGCGATGGAAACTTCCGATGTAGAAATGACGTCGATCACCGTCCGGTAGCGGTCGAAGACCTGAAAGACCGCGCTCATAAAGCCGTAGCTTCCGAGCATTCGTGCAGAGGTTATCCGCAAGATCGTGATTCCCTTTTTGCTCGCGATCGACTTGATCTTGTTCGGCACCTCGCCCGATGCGGCGACGACCATCGTCCCGACGGCCTCGGGCTCAAATGTATTGCAAACGCGGACGGGAATGCCGTGGTCGACCGCCGGCTTGATCGTCTTCGGGTGCAAAACCTTCGCGCCAAAGTAAGCAAGCTCGGCCGCCTCTTCGTATGAAAGCACCGGGATCGTCCTCGCGTCGCTGGAGATGCGCGGGTCGCAGGTCATGACGCCGGTTACGTCCGTCCAGATCTGAAGCTCGCCCGCATCGATCGCCGCCGCGACAATCGCCGCGGAAAAATCCGAACCGCCGCGGCCGAGCGTCGTCGTCTCGCCCGCACGGTTTCCCGCGATGAATCCGCCCATCACCGGCACCTCGCCCGTCGCTGCTGCGGGTGCGATCTCGAGCCGGACAAGCTCCGCAGTTTCGTCCATTATTGGCGTCGCCGAGCCGAACTCATCGTCCGTCACGATCAGCCGCCGCGAATCAAAATGCCGCGACCGCACTCCCCGCGAACGGAGCACCTCCGCCAGCAGCCTCGAAGAAAGCTGCTCGCCATAAGAGACTATCGCGTCTTTCAGCATCGAGAGCGGCAGCGAACGCCGCGAGGTCCGCAAAAGAAGATCTGAAAGCTCGCCGCGGGCCAGGTCAAGCTCGGCGTCAAAAAGGTTTGGGCCATCGGCGTCGATGAAGTGCCCGGCGACCTCGACATGGCGTTCAAAGTGCGGCTCAAGCGATGCGATCGCCAACGCGAAATCGCCTTTCTTTGCCGTTTCAAATGCCGCCAGCAGTGCGTCGGTCACCTTCGTCATCGCGGAGACGACCACGACCGGCCGCCGCTCGATCTGGCTCGAAACCACGTGAACAACGCGCTCAAAGGCAGCGACGTCCCCGACGGACGTCCCGCCAAATTTCATCACGGTAAATGCTTGCGTTTCGCTCACGGTCAAATCAGAAGTTCAACCGTTTCTTATGGCATTGTCAAGTATGGCTGATGGCGGCTTTCAGTCGTTCGTTTGGACGGCCGCCTGATCGACGCGGCCGATGGTCTGGTACCCGAAAAGCCGAACATCCGGCGAGAGGTATCCTTCCTTGACCGGCTCTTCGCGGACAAGGTCGGTGCTCAAGTATTTCTTGTTGTCATCGCACAGAACCGTCGCGACTATCCCATCTCCGCCGAGCCTTTCGAGAGCGATCAACGCCCCAATGAAGTTCGCTCCGGACGAAATGCCGACGGCCAGCCCGAGGTCTTTTGCCAGCTTCTGCGCCATCAGGATCGAGTCGCCGTCCGAAACGCTTATCACCTCATCGAGCTTCGAAAGGTCGCAGATCGCCGGAATGAATTCGTCCGAGATGCCCTGGATGCGATGGCTGCCGACCTTATGACCGGTCGAAAGCGTCGGCGATTCGGCGGGCTCAAGCGGGTAAAGCTTGATCCCGGGGTCGCGTTCGCGGAAATATGCGGCACATCCCATGATCGTCCCGCCGGTCCCGACTCCCGCGACGAAGGCATCCGGCTCAAAGCCGACTCTGGCAAGCTGTTCCCAGATCTCTGCAGCGGTCGTCTCGTAATGTGCCTCAGGGTTTGCAAGGTTCGAGAATTGATGCGGCAGAAAAACGCGGCCGTGCTCGTACCGGAGTGCGTCGGCCATCTCGATGCTGCCGAGAAATCCGCCCTGCTCGTGCGAGACGAGCGTGACCTCCGCTCCATAGCTCTTCATCAGCGAGATGCGCTCCTGGCTCATCCACTCGGGCATAAAAACGTGGACCGGATTTCCAAAGGCATGCCCGATCGCAGCAAAGGCGATGCCGGTATTGCCGCTCGTCGCCTCCGCGATCACATCGCCGCGACGGATCGCCCCGTCGCGATATGCACATTTCAAGATATGAAACGCCATTCGGTCCTTGATGCTTCCCGAAAGGTTCAAATGCTCGGCCTTTGCAAAAACGGTCCGGCGATTGCCCTTGTAGTGGCAATGGATCGCGAGAAGCGGCGTATTGCCGATCAGGTTCTCAACGTAATTAGAGCTTGCCGGAAGTGCGGCAAAGTGGCTTTGAAAATCGGTTAGGCTGTTGGTGTTCATGGTAAGGCCGTCCGTTAATCGGTTACCACAAAACCGGCCGGGAAAATGTGCTAACCGTCACAAACGGGCTCATCCGCAGAGCACCGCACCGCCGTTCACATTCATTATCTCGCCCGTGATGTGCTGAGCCCACGGCGAGAGCAAAAAGCAGATCGCAAGGGCGACATCATCGGTGGTCGCGATGCGTTTTAGCGGAATTGATTCGATGACAGACCGTTCATAATCCTTGTCTTCAAACGCCGGCCGGACCATCGCCGTCTCTATCCAACCCGGGGCGACGCAGTTGACGCGGATCTTCGGGCAAAGCTCCGTGGCCAGGGCCTTTGTAAACGAGATCTGTCCGCCCTTCGACGCGGCATAGTTCGAGAAGTTCGCCTCGCCGCGTTGGCCGGCGGTCGAAGAAACAAGGACGATCGACCCCGACTCGCGTTTCTTCATCGCCGGCACGCAAGCCTTTGACATCGCCCAGGCGGACTTGAGATTCGTGTTGAGCACGCGGTTCCACGTCTCTTCGGTCATCTCCTCGATCGGCGCACCTTCCCAGATGCCAGCGTTGAGCACAAGCAGATCGATGCCGCCAAATTCCTCGATCGCCTTTTCGGCGACCTTGCGGGCGGCCGCGAACTCCGAGACATCGCCCGCGATGGCGATCGCCTTTACGCCAAGCGAGGTGCAACGATTGACGGTCTCATCCGCCTCGGCGTCGTTCTGCAAATAATTGACGACAACATTCGCCCCGCCCTCGGCAAGCCGTTCCGCCGTCGCCCGCCCGACACCCCGCGAAGCCCCGGTAACGATCGCCGTCTTCCCGGCAAATAGAGTGTTTGGTAATTCAGGCTGTTTGTTCATTTCGTGAATCGTAAATAGTAAATCGCAAATAGACTATCTTCGGCAAGCGCCGAGCCGTCCATACGAGGGCGAGTTCATCCACGCGATTTACTATTTTCCACTCACGATTTACGATTTACGAATAATGCACGACACAAATCTCCTCGAAGATCAGCCCATCGCCTGGACACCGACGCCCGACGTCATCGAACGCGCCCAGCTCACGAAGTTCATGAAACAGGTCGGCGTCTCGACCTGGGATGAGCTCTACGAATTCTCCATCCGTGATGTCGAAAAATTTACCGAAGAGGTCCTGAAATTCCTCGATATCAAATTCGATCCGCCCTACGAAAGACTCCTTGACACCTCAAACGGCGTCGAGTTTCCGAAGTGGTTCAGGTCAGAACCCCCTGCGTCAGCGGGGGGTCAGAAAGGTGGCCCCGATTCAACGAACTGGCCGCCCGCTAACGCAGGCGGTTCCGACAGTGCCGGACTCAACATCACCACCATGTGCCTCGACCGCTGGCAGACGGATGAGATGAGGGACCAGCCAGCGGTGATCTGGGAGGGGGAAAACGGAAAATCAGAAACGCTAACGTACGAAGAGTTATTTCAATTCGTAGAGTGTTGCGTATCTGGTCTACGAGTCAATGGCTTTAATAAAGGTGATGCAATCGGTATTCATATGCCGATGATTCCAGCCACTCTAGTGGCATTACTTGCTATAAACCGAATCGGAGCTATCGCTGTGCCAGTTTTCTCTGGCTACGGTGTTTCGGCAATTTCGGCTCGCCTCAACGCAGTCAATGCGAACGGCCTGTTTACATGCGAGAGTTTTTCGAGACGTAGTAAGTCAGTGGACGCTCTCTCGACTGCCAAAAAGGCGGTATCAGACGTACCGACAATTCAAAAGGTCATCGTCGTCGAAAACTACCGGCGTATTGAATTCGATTCGCCGTTATATCAGAACTTTTGGCACGACTTAATGAACTTGGGTTTCGGAGAGATTACCCCGGAACCCACCTCCGCCGAAGACCCGCTCATTATCCTCTACACCTCCGGCACGACCGGCAAGCCGAAGGGCATAGCGCATACGCATGCGAGTTTTCCGATCAAGGCGGCTCAGGACATGGCGTTTGGGACGGATGTCGGTAAAGGCACGCGAATCAGTTGGTATACCGATATCGGCTGGATGATGGGACCGTGGCTTATCTACGGCGCGCTCATCAACGGTGCAACGATATGCATCTACGACGGCGCACCCGACTACCCGACACCCGACCGCATGTGGGAATTCTGCGCCAAACACAAGGTCGAGGTGCTTGGCATTTCCCCAACGCTGATAAGATCGTTAGCAGCGAGCGAAGATAGCTCCCCTCCTTACGAAGGAGGGGTGGCAGCCGCTTCGCGACGGGGGGGTTCTCCTCGTGACGCAGAGGAACCACCCCGGCTGAAGCCGTACCCTCCTGGTCGTGGGAACCGGGAGCGGACAGAGTTCTCAAGGCTCCCTTCGAATGCCACGACCTCTCTTCGCTCCGCATCTTTGCCTCGACCGGCGAGCCTTGGAATCCGGCGCCGTGGTGGTGGCTGTTCGAAAAGGTCGGCAATTCAAAACTGCCGATCATCAATTACTCCGGCGGGACGGAGATCGCCGGCGGCATCCTGATGGGCAACCCGCTGCTGCCGATCAAGCCTTGTTCCTTCCCGGCTCCCTGCCCGGGAATGGATGTTGATATTTTGGATGACGACGGCAATCCGGTCGGCCCCGGCAAGGTCGGCGAGCTCGTTATCAAACAGTCGTGGATCGGCATGGCTCGCGGATTTTGGCAGGAAAAGGAACGCTATCTCGACACCTATTGGCGGCGGTTCAAAGACATCTGGGTCCACGGCGATTTCGCGATGCGCGACAAAGACGGCCACTGGTTCATCCTCGGCCGCAGCGACGACACGCTAAAGGTCGCCGGCAAACGCGTCGGCCCCGCCGAGGTCGAAAGCCTGCTCGTCGGCCATCCGCTTGTCACCGAAGCCGCCGTAATCGGCGTCCCCGACGAAGTAAAAGGCACCGCAATGGTCGCTTTTGTAGTGATAGGTGGCGAGGGACAGAGCGCAAGTGACAAGGGACCAGTGACTAGTCACAAGGATGAAACAAGAGAGAACCTCACATCTAACACCGAAAACGAGTCCGAACTCAAAGGCTCGTCACTCCTCACTCCTCACTCATCACTAGAAGCGGAGCTTCGCGCTCTCGTCGCTAAAGACATGGGCAAGCCGCTGGCACCATCGAAGATCCATTTCGTCTCGGCTTTGCCGAAAACCCGTAACGCAAAGGTGATGCGCCGCGTTATCCGCTCCGCCTATCTCGGCGAAGACCCGGGCGACCTATCGGCACTTGAAAATCCGCAAGCGGTTGAGGAGATCAGAGGAATAACTTCGTAACATCTTCCGCTTCGGCTTGTGTTAATCTTGCGTTAAGTGGCCAAAGCTCGAAATGTTGCGTTGCCTGGTGAGGCAGAGGGTTTGCGGACGTGGGTTCGCCAGCTTTTCAGCGTGCGTTTTGGCGAGGTGCTTTCCTTTCGTGAGGCGGCACTCGACCCCGACCGCACCGAAGGCATCCACGCCATGCGGGTTGCGATCAGGCGTCTTCGCAGCCTCATCGGCGATCTTAAGGTCGTCGGTGCCGGTCCTCGATCGGACTCGCTGGTCCGTGAGCTCAAGCGGGTTGCGAAAGCGCTCGGCGAGGTCCGCGACGCCGATGTCGGTGTCAGTTCCCTTCTCAAATTCCGTGCAAAGGCCGATGACCCGGAAGTCGCAGAGGGCATAGATGCATTTATCGAACGCCTGCGTTCGTCCCGCCAGGAGGCCTTTCTTGCCCTTGACCCGTATCTCGCGACCGAGCGGATGGAAAAGCTCGAGGGGCTTTCGGCTCGGTACCTTCGCAAAATGTCGTCGCCGAAATCGGCCGCAGACGATCTGATCCTCGAGGCCGCCGAAAACGTGATCCGCAGCCGCATCGATGAATTTTGCGCGTTGGGCCCGGCTCTCTACAGCCCTTTCCGCGTTCGCCGCCTGCACAAACTCCGTATCGCCGGCAAACACCTTCGCTACGCCGTCGAGATATTTACTGATCAAACAGATGAAGCGTGGTCCGGCCGCGCGTCCGAGATCGCCAAAATGCAAGGCCACCTCGGCGAACTCCACGATTGCGACGTCTGGATCGATCAGCTCGGATCCGACCTCAAAAAAGGATCCGACGCTACGCCCGTGGGTCCCGAAAGACTCGCCGCGGCCTGGCTTCTCTCCAAATTCGCCCGCCGCAGGACCGCCGCCTATCGCTCAGCCCTCCGGCTTTGGATGAAGTGGGAACAAACCGGCTTTATCGATTCAATGCTCTCCACATCCGCCGACCAGTCGCCCGAAACTGAGACGCCGGATTCGCCGCAAAATTGACCGATGGAGACCACCATCTACACCATCGGCCATGGCCGGCATGAGTTTGGGTATTTTCTTGAGCTTCTGCGGAAGTATGGCGTTGGGTTCGTTTGCGATGTGCGGAGCGTGGCACGTTCACGTTGGCCGCAATTCAATCGGATGGTGCTTGCCGAGCTTCTCCGCGGACAAGGCATCGGCTACGAACACCTTCCCGAGTGCGGCGGCAAGACGCGGCCCACGCCTGAGGACCTCGCCTGGGGCATCGGCCGCATCGTCGAGATCGCTGCCGAAACGCCGACGGCCTTGATGTGCTCCGAGTCTCACCCGCTCTCTAAGCACAAGGTCCCGCGGGCAAATTGCCACCGCATCGGCATGCTCTCGCCGCCGCTCCGCGCCCAAGGCTTTACCCGCGTCATCCACATTCTCCCCGACGGAACCTCCGCCGAGTTCGACGAATCCGCCGTCCCATCCATCTGGTAACGATTTGAGTCCCGGCTTCAGCCGGCCTTCATTCCGTCGATAATCTGCTTGCCGCGAAACAGCGATCAATTAGAAATTGATATCATGCAGCATCGAGATTTGTTGAAACCCTTGAACGCAAGAACGCTCACGGTGGCGTGCGACGAGATTGGCCGACGGTGCCCGCACATGGCTGCGGTGCTTGAAGCGCACGGGACGCCGCCGCTTTGGGACAGGCCGCAGGGTTTCGCGACGCTCTTGCAGATCATTCTGGAGCAGCAGGTTTCGCTTGCCTCGGCGAAGGCGTGCTTCGATAAGCTCGCGCGGCATCTAGGAGCGGTCACGCCCGACGCCGTGCTGACGCTCAATGATGTTGAACTCCGGTCGATCGGTTTCAGCCGCCAAAAAGCGTCTTACGCCCGGCATCTGTCAGAAGCGATCTTGGGTAGCAGTATCGACCTCGAAGCCATCGCCGGCCTGCCGGATGCGGACGCAAAGGCCGAGCTCCAGCGGCTCAAGGGCGTCGGCGAATGGACGAGCGACATCTATCTACTGATGGCATTGCTACGGCCGGATGTGATGCCCCGCGGCGACATCGCCCTGCATACAGCGTGGCACAAGATCTCGGGCGAGCCGAAGCCGCAGGCAGACGAATTTCTAGCCATCGCCGAACGCTGGCGGCCCTTCCGCTCGGCGGCGGCTAGGCTGCTATGGCATTATTATTTGAGTGAAAAGGGTTTTCGATGATGAAGATACTCGACGTCGGCTGCGGCGTTAACAAATTTGAAGGAGCGATCGGGCTCGACAATAACCCGCGGACCGGTGCGGATGTTATCCACGACCTCGGCGTTGTGCCGTACCCGTTTCCGGACGACGAATTTGACCTGATCATCGCCAGCCACGTAGTCGAACACGTGCCGGACGTGATGGCGTTCATCGGCGAGCTCCACCGCATCACCAAGCCGGGCGGGCACATCCGCATCGCCGCTCCGCACTATTCAAACGCCGATTGGGCAAACGACCCGACCCACCGCAACCACATCAATAGCTACACCTTCAACACCTTCCAGCCCGGCCGTCAGGTGTTCGACTTTTATACCGACGTGCAACTCCGGCCCGTTTCGGTCTATTGCTCGCTGGCGGGGCTTTGGAAGGCACTTGGCGTCGAGTTTCTGGTCAATCTCGATCGGCAAATGCCCTCGATGCGGTTCCTGCGGAAGTTTTGGGAGCAGTATCTTTGTTACCTGATGCGCGGGAAAGAACTTCGGTTCGAATTTGAGGTGATCAAAGACACTGAGGCGAAAAAAAGCTGAGCTAACAAAAATTATTGGCAAACCGTTAGGGTATTGTGATACATCTGTAAATTGGTCATCTATTTGATCCCATCTGATTTGAGGTTTTATGCGCATTAAAATTCTTGCCTTTTTCGCACTTTTCGCAGTCGCCATTGCTTACGGCTCCACGCCGTCCGATTCGGTCTCGGCCAAAAACGCCAAACGTGTAAAGACCAATCAACTGGTTTCGATGCTTCCGGCATCGGATGCGGTAATGACCTTCGACGTCAGCCGCGGATTCGCCGAGGCGTTCCCGTTCATTCTGTCGTCAAAGCCGGATATGCTCAACAAATGGATGGGCAAGCTCGGCGAATTTGAGCAGAAATCGGGCATCCAGCTTCGGTCGTTCGACCTGGTCGTCGCGGGTATGACCGTAGCGCAGACCGGCAAGGGCAAGTACGACATGGCTCCTGTGATGATCGCCCGCGGCAGCGGCAGCTCATCGGCCGTGATCGCCGCAGCAAAGCAAGCCGCCGGCGGAAAGTATAAGGAAGAATCGATCAACGGAAAGACCATTTTCGTTTTCTCGTTTAAGGAATATGCACAGAAGAAAGCCGATGATGCGGCAACCAAAGACCCCGAAAATAAGGGGATGATCGACAAGGCCCTCGGGCTTCGCTTCGACCGAAATGGCGATAATGGCGATTGACGGAAACACCCTCGCCGCCGGCATTCCGGAACGAGTCCGCGAGATGGCAGAAGGCCGCTCGAAGATCGGCAAGGATGTGATTGACCTGCTCAACAAAAAGCCTTTCGGCGTTATGAACTTTGCGGCAAAGGTGCCTACGGGTATGAGCGATTTCCTGCCGCTTGATAACGACGAACTCGGTTCGAGCATCGACGCCATCCAGACCGCCTATGGCAGCATGGACATCGTCGCGGGCGAGATGCAGATGGGCATGACCGCCCGGACGAAGCAGCCGGCACAGGCCGAGCAGCTCTATGACACGATGGAAGTGATGCAGAGCTTTGGCAAGATGGCCCTCGGCAGCTCAAAGCGGCCGGATCAGCAGCTTTACGCGCGGCTCATCGAGCGGGTCAAACTTTCCCGTAACGGCTCGGACGTGTCATTCGACATCAGCGTTCCGCAAACGGACATCGACCAACTAATGGCGATATTGGTGAAGTAGAATTCGACTTAAAGATTGAAAAGAAGCGGCTGTCCGGAAAACGGGCGGCCGTTTCTAGTTTCGGCGGCGGCGATAGTTTTCTCCGTCGGAGTTGCGTTTCGCGGCCATTTGGTCGATGCGGGAATCATATTTGCCGGTGGCATCGAACAGCGGAAAAAGCTCGAGATCTTTAGATAGATATGCCGCCCGAAGCTCGACCGGCCGCGTTCCCGCCCGATTGATCACACGAACACGCACACCGCGGACCTCGGCCATCCAGTTGGCAAATTCCTCCGCCCGTCCGACGGTCGCCGAAAGTAGCAGCATCCGGATCCGCGGCGGCGTCAGGATGATCGATTCTTCCCAAACGTGCCCGCGTTCCTCATCGGAAAGGTAATGTGCCTCGTCAAGGATAACGAGATCGGTTCCGACCTCCGCCCCTTCGCGAAGGGCATCAAAAAGCTGATTGCGAAAGATCTCGGTCGTTCCGACGATCAGCGGTGCACCGGAGTTCTCCTTGCGGTCGCCGGTCAGGATGCCGACGTTCTCGGCTCCGAATTCGTCGGAAAATTCGAGATATTTCGAGTTGGTAAGGGCCTTCAGCGGCGTTGTGTACCATGCCCGCTTGCCGGCGGCGAGAAGGCGGCGGATCTCTTCGCGGGCGATCCAGGTTTTGCCGCTGCCGGTCGGAGCGGTGACGAGCACGTCCTCGTTTTCTATCGCCGCCAGTGCCTCAAGTTGGAACGGATCGGGAGCAAAAGGGACGGGCTCCGGCACACCAATACCGTCAAGCAGGCGGCGAACCTCCGCCGGATCGCTCCGCGGGCCGCGTGGGGCCGAATCGGCATGCGAACTTTTCCCTGCAAGCCGCCGTTTATCTGTCCGTTCATTCTTTCTAGGGCCGCTTCGGCGGCGGGAACGGTTTCGGGAATCGGAGCGTGGCATCGTGGAACTAAAAAATCGTCGGCGGGTACGTGCAAAATCCTTTCAAAGCCCTTGCCGAAGTGTTAGAATTCTCGTTTGCATCGCAACGAATTTGCGATGTTTTGCGTCTAATTTCACGTAGCCAGTAGTTTCGGCCGTTATTTATCGGAAATTATAGCAGTTATGAGCCAAGAGCAATCATACATAGGGACAGAAAATGCCGTTCAGACGCCGGCAGGAAAGGAGTTTCTCCAAAATTACGAACTTCGCGGATGGCAACTCTCGCCGCGGATCTATAAGATCCTGGGCGTTTCCGTGTTGGCGAACCTGCTTTTCTTTGGAGTTGCCGGCCAGACCAGCCTTTTGACAATGAAGGGCTGCGAGAGCCCGTTCGTCGGCCGCGTTTGTCAGGTACTCGACACGGTTTACGTTGGAGCGGTGCTTTTTGGCACCGACCGCGAATTCGTTGATGCGTCTTATGAGCGGATCGACCTCGGCGAGGCGGATATCACATTTGTCGACGTCACCGGCAGACCGGGCCGATCGACTACCCGGAAGGATATTTCCAGATCGCGAACCCCGAACAATTTGCCGCGATGCAGGCCGCGAATGATAACCCGACATTCGGCTTTAATCCGACAACACCTGTTTACACTCCGCCGCCCGCACCACCCGGCGGCGTTCTTAGCAGGGCTCCGCGTTTGCCGAAGGCGAACCCGAACGCGGTAAAGGGAGACGATCTTGATTCGCCGTTCAAGATCGAGGACGAAACTGCGGATGCAGGTGACGACAAAGGCGGAAATAAGCCGCCGCTCGGAAATACTAACACCAACGGCCAGGTTGCGAATGCGAATACGAACCCGCAACCGGTCAACCCGACCGACCCGCTCGCGCTTCCTGAAATGATAAACAGGCGGCCGCTCGTCGATCTTAGCAATATGATCAACGATGAGCGTGCCAAGAACCAGCTTGACCTTCAGTCTGAGTTTGAACTCTCGGCCCGCGGCAAGCTCGACAAGAACGGCCGGCTCGATCCAAAGAATTTCCGTTACATTAAGGCAAGTGGCGAAGATGAGCGGATGATCAACATCGTCAAGGCCTCGATCGAGGCGGTCAACGTTGCCGGGTATCTCCAATATCTCCGTGACCTGACCGGCAAGGACCTCTTCCTTGATCTCAGCCAGAACGAAACCGATATCTCGGCTGTGATCCAATCCGAAGTGGAAACCGAATCGCGGGCAAAGGCGATAAAGTCCACGCTCGAACTTGGCATAAGCATCGCGAAAAACCGGAAGTTGGCCGAGAACGCCGACCAGAACGACAAGGATGACCTTGTCCTGCTTGAAGGGGCAAAGGTCGAGGTCGAAGGCAAGCGTGTTATAATCCGCTTCGTTGTTCCGAAAGATGTTGCTCATCCAATGATCGAGCGAAAGCTTGCGGAACAGGCAAATGAAGCGAAAAAGCCGAACGGCAACGCCGGTATGCGTCCGGCGGACAAGACGGCGGCGAAATAGGCTAGAATACTCATCTTGGAAACAAAGCGGACACAAAACTCGGTCATTTTCCTCGCGACGCTGGGCGTTTATATCGGCCTATTGATGGCCGGCTCGTCGGCGGGGATGATCGCGCAGCAATCGGCGGCGATGACGAGGAACTTTGAACTCAGTGAGGAGTTTGAGGTTCTCGATGAGTTTGACCGCGACCCGCAGCCGGAAGTTCCCGAGTTCGTACCGGAATCGGCCGAAGAAGCTCTTTCCGGGGCTGCCGTCGAGTCGCTCGTCCGCGTTTATCTTTCCCAGTATTTCGTCGAGCCCGCGGCCGACAGCTTTTCTTTCCAGATCCCTGTTCCGGACGCGAAACCGCTTCCGGACCTCAACCTTCACACAACCACTTTCTGGTCAAACGATGTCGGCCGCTCTGCCGCATTCGGCTCTTCCTCGCTTCCTCGTTCCTCGTTGATTTCCGTGGCTGCTTGCATTTAGCAGCGGCGGGAAGTGTTCTATTCTCGCCTTTCCATCAACAATTTTCGTTAAGAGTTGCGGTCGAACATTCGATCGTTCAAAGTACAGACTTTGGTCTGCTTCCGATATAAGGCAAGCAAGCCGGTTTGGTAAAGCACGATCGAGAGCGGACTCTAAACACAAGAGGAAAAAATGGCAGTTAACAGTTTTGCAGATAAATTGGTCAAGAAGATCTTCGGATCTTCGAGCGATGTATTTCTTAAAAAGGTCAAACCGGTCATCGTTGAGATAAACGATTGGGAGCCGAAGATCCAGCAGCTCTCGGATGACGAGCTTAAGGCCCAAACCCCCAAGTTCAAAGAGCTTATCGCCCGCCGGCTTGACGGCATCGAGGATAAAGACGAACGGCGTAAAGCCGAACAGGAAGTGCTCCACGAGATACTTCCCGAAGCATTTGCAACGGTCCGCGAGGCCTCGAAACGCGTTACCGGGATGCGGCACTTTGATGTGCAGATGATCGGCGGCGTCGCGCTCCACCAGGGCCGGATCGCCGAGATGCGAACGGGTGAAGGTAAAACGCTCGTCGCGACGCTTCCTTCTTACCTCAACGCACTCACCGGCCGCGGCGTCCATGTCGTTACGGTCAACGATTACCTCGCTTCCCGCGACTCGGAATGGATGGGCCGCATCCACAAGTTTCTCGGCCTCGAGGTCGGCTGTATCCAGAACGACATGGATGACTTTGCCCGCAAGGAAGCTTACGGCTTTGACATCACTTACGGAACGAACAACGAGTTCGGCTTCGATTATCTCCGCGATAATATGAAGTTCGATGTCGAGTCGCTCGTCCAACGCGATCACTACTTTGCGATCGTTGACGAGGTCGATTCGATCCTCATCGACGAGGCCCGGACGCCGCTCATCATCTCGGGCGCGACGGATGACGCGACGGATAAATACTACGTCGCCAACGACGTTATCCCGCGGCTCGAAAAGGGCCACAAGGACGAGGAGACAAAGGTCACGACCGGCGATTACCTGGTTGATGAAAAGAACCACTCGGCCGTTCTGACCGAACAGGGCGTCACGAAGGCGGAAAAACTGCTTGGCGTTGAAAACCTCTACGATCCGGGCAGTATGGATCTGCTTCATTGCGTTGAGCAGGCACTCAAGGCCCACACGCTTTACAAGCGGGACCATCACTACGTTGTTCAGGAAGGCGAGGTCATCATCGTCGATGACTTCACCGGACGCCTCATGCAGGGACGCCGCTGGTCCGATGGTCTTCACCAGGCCGTCGAGGCAAAAGAAGGCGTTAAGATCGAGCGGGAAAACCAGACACTCGCGACCATTACGCTTCAAAACTACTTCCGAATGTACGAAAAGCTCTCGGGTATGACCGGTACGGCCGACACGGAAGCCGAAGAGTTCAATACGGTTTACGGGCTTGATGTGGTCTCGATCCCGACCCATCGACCGATGGTCCGCAAGGATGGCTCGGACGTCATCTACCGGACGCTTGCCGAAAAATGGAACGCGGTCGTCGAGGAGATCCAAGAGCTCCATAAAAACGGGCAACCGGTTCTCGTTGGTACGGTCTCGGTCGAAAATTCTGAGATCGTCGCCGATCGGCTCAAGAAACTCGGCGTGCCGCACAACGTGCTCAACGCCAAATACCACGAACGCGAGGCCGAGATCATCGCACTCGCCGGACGAAAGGGTGCGGTCACCATCGCAACCAACATGGCCGGCCGCGGTACGGACATCCTGCTCGGCGGTAATCCGGAAACCCTCGCAAATGATTACCTCAAGCGGATGGAGATCAATCCGGATGAGGCGACGCCGGAACAGTTTGAAGAGCAGCTTCGCAAGGCAAAGGCGGTTGTTGCAAAAGAGCACGAAGAGGTCGTTGCCGCCGGCGGGCTGCACATTCTCGGTACCGAGCGGCACGAATCGCGTCGCATTGATAACCAGCTCCGCGGGCGTGCCGGCCGGCAGGGCGACCCCGGTTCGTCGCATTTCGTCCTCTCGCTCGAGGACGACCTGATGCGCATCTTCGCCGGCGACAAGGTCCGCTCGATGATGCAGTGGCTCGGGATGGAAGACGGCGTTGCGATCGAATCGAAGACCGTTTCGAAACAGATCGAGCGTGCCCAAAAGGCGGTCGAGGCTCGCAACTTTGAAACACGAAAGCACGTTCTCAAATACGACGACGTGATGAACCGCCAGCGTGAGACGATCTACAAGCTCCGCCGCCAGTTGATGTTTGAAGAAAATCACCGCGAGTATCTGCTCGGGGAGACCGGCGTCGCCCGCGACCTTCTCCACGACCTGACGGACAGCATGCTGAGCCTGACGATCAGCCCGGATCAGTGGGACATCAACACTTACGCCGCCGAGATCGAGAGCATTTACAAGGTCGATCCGGCCCGCGATGCGGGCGTCGATTTCCGCACGATGAACCCGGATCAGATACAAGATCGCATCTGGGAAAAGGCAAAGGTGGCCTACGAGGTAAAGGAAAAACTCGCCGGCGACGAAGCCTTGCGTGCCTATGAGCGTTACATCATGCTCAACATCATCGACTCGCAGTGGAAAGATCACCTTGCCTCGATCGACCAGGTAAAGCAGGGCATCGGGCTCGTCGGCTACGGGCAGAAAGACCCGCTCGTCGAATACAAGAAGCAGTCCTTTGAGATGTTTCAGGACATGCTCGACCGCATCGATTCGAACACGACCAAGGCACTCTTTCATCTTGAGGTCGTATCTCAAGACGAACAGGAAGAGCGTGCCCGGCTCGAACGGCTCGCCCAACAGCGTGCCCGAAGGCAGGCCGCCGGAATGGCATTTACCGGTGCGATGGCAACCGCCACCGCCGCCGGCGATACCGAGGACGTCCGGCACACGCCCTTCAAACGCGACCAGCCAAAGGTCAAGCCGAACGACCCCTGCTATTGCGGCTCAGGCAAGAAGTTCAAAAAATGCCACGGCGCAGGGGCCTGACGTCAAGTGGAAGGGGGCGGACATCATCGGATGCCGCCCCTTTTCTGGCCTACGTATTTTGTTAGAGACCGAAGTTGACTTGGTGAGTATCCCTCCCGGTCTATAATTTCCCTTTTAGGAACCGGCCTTGATATTAGTTATCTGCGCCCTTGAGAACTTCCAACCATCGGCTCCCTTGACTACGATCCAGGTTACCATCGAATTCACATCCTCGGTCTTACCGTCGGTGGTGGATTTTCCTGACGCCTTTCCCGTTACAACAGCCGCGTCACCGGTCGGGTGCATACTGACTTTCATGTCGTCAAACTTCAACCCTTCCATCTTAACCTTGCCGGACCTGATCTGCTCGGTGCGCGATGCCTTTGTCTGTATCTGCCCGTTGCCATCGATTAATGAATAGTCATCAATGTAGAACTTTCCGATGGCATCTGCGTCGTTCTTATTCAAAGCCGCTGCAAAGTCGTCCATCATCTTCTTGACCTCAGTCTCAGCTGCCGCGGTATCCGCAGCCTTCGGGGCCGCATTGCCCGCAGTATTCGCGGCCCTGTTCGAGGGGGCATTTGTGGCAGCAGGTTCGCCGCACGAAATGAAAACCAACGACGACAACGCAACAAGCGCGGTTGCGATCAATCTATTTGTCATATTGTTCTCCGGGGAAAAGTAATGGATGCCCAAATTGAGCAAACGCAGACGGCCGTCGCATCCGAATGACGGTCGCTGGCTCAGAGACCAACAGAATTGGTTTTTTCGGAAGTCAGAAACTTTATACTCCCAAAACGACCATCGGTCAAGATACCCGACAGCCTGCATCTCCCTGGCTTTCTTCCGTGATCGAAATGGCGAGAACCAATGCAAACTTCAAGTTCTCGCCGGGTTCATCACGCGTAGATTCGCCCGAGCCTGTCCGACGGATCGAAGAAGAGCGTGCCCCACAACGGCAACACGCTCTTTTCTTGGTTATTTGCAGTCGAGGTTATTGGATAGGAACTCCGGTACTCGACCAGGCCTGCCAGCGCCCGTCGCGTTTGATCCACGTATCCGTGAAGCGGATCTTGCGGTCGTAGGCAACGCCCTTCTCGTCCTTTCCCTTGTACCGATAAATACCAATAACGCGCGCCCGGTCCCCGACGACATGTATATCGAGATCGGACGTCTCCGCCAGTTCGATCGTTCCCTTGTCGTTAATGGTGTCCGCAATGTCCTCGGCTTTGCCCAAGACCTTTCCAGTCATTGAACTCACCCCGACAAAATCATCGGCAAAATTTTTCTCGAACCAGGCCTTGTCCCGCCGCAGATTTGCATCGTTCCAGTCCTGTTCAAGGTAGCCAATTGTCATCTGATCGTTCATTGCGTGTCCGGTGGTGCTTACGACCTGCCAGCGTCCGCCCCGCTTTTCAAGGAAGTGGATGCTTCGCGTCCAGAACGTCTCTGTTTTGCCGCTAGGCGAAGTTGCAGTAATGATGTTCCGGTGCGTGATGGTCGCGGTATTCGCGGTACAGCCAAAAAGGTAGCGATCGTGAACCGTGGGGACCGCATTCGCCGGGCCACCCGCCTGTGCGTTCTGCATCGTATTCTCGATCGTGGCAGCTTTGCCGATCATATCGGGCATCGAAACAAACTCGTCTGCGTAGATCGCGTTCAGTTTCGCCCTGTCACCGGCTTGCCCGGCTCGTGCCCATTCCCGGTCAAGGGCCTCGAGGGCCGACTTATCCGACTCCGAGCACACCGCTAACGACGTTCCTGCAAGTACCGCAAGGACCAAAGTGGTCAAAATTATTTTCATTGGTTTTCCTCCCATCCTTTGCAGGCAATTTTGCCGTCGAGAAAAAGCTCGGGGCGGAACCGCCTGACATAGGAAAGTGATGTTCGGGGGACGAGAATGCGGCGCTGCCGCAACATCAGCCAGCGGCAGCGCTCTCGTTAAATTGTTGAGAGGTGATGCGCGAACTCTATTTCACTTGCGGCCGCGAGTCAAGGCCGGGCACCGTGAAACTTCGGTTGAGATGATTCGCATTAACGATGCCCCTCCGGACGCATCAAATGCGAAGGGGGACGTTAAGCGTTTCGGTTATGAGTCGTTCGGGTATAATAGGAAAATCGGGTAGGCTAGAGTAGATATCATGATCCTGTCCTCTAAATTCGGAGGACGCCGTTGACCCACAAAATCTTAACCCTATGAATAAGGCACCTTTGTTTTTGGTATTTGCGTTGTTGTTTGCGGCTGGGGCTATTTCTGCCGAAGGGCAGATCGCGAATGCCGGCCCTTCAAAGTTCAAGGGTGTCGAGTATGCATTTGACCCGAAAGTGGTTCCGGACCACGATCCGCAGACCGTTTTTGTCGTGTTTTACGGCATCGGAAAGCCGGGTTACGATACTGCGACCGGCAGGCCGTACCGAGTAGAAAAGCGACGCATTTTCTCTCGGATCTATCGCCTCAACGATCTCCCTTACGGGTATAACTGGAACTCGCTGTCGCTCGCTCCGGCCCAGATGGCTCCGCTTTTCTTTGATCACCTGGTCAAGAATTACGACTTTGACCGAAACAACCACGACGTAAAGATGATCTACGGCCGACATCTTTCGACGCTTGAGAACCAGTTGGTTGAGGTGATCGGCGGTATGAAACCCGGCGATGTACTGATCGCGGACAAGACGTTTTCGTTCAAATACGCCGACCGCAACTACGTCCGCCCGTATTCCTTCGAATACAAAAGCCCGGTGCAATAAGCTTCTGCGGAAGGTTTAAAACAAACTCGAACGGCTCGGCCAACATTGACCGTGCCGTTCGCTCTTTTGATTCAACTTATTTTTTGAGCTTCATCAGGCTGCCGTCGGCTGAGACTCGGGTACCGCGGGCTACCCGCTCGGCCTGTTCCATTGCCCGGAGCATATTTCCGCCCAGCACCATCAATATCTCTTTCTCGGTGTAACCGCGGCGGAGCATTTCGTAAGTGACCAGCGGAAGATCTTCGACTCCCTTCATCGGCGGATTGAGGAACGGCACGCCGTCGTAGTCCGAACCGATGCCGGCGTGTTCGATGCCGGCGACCTTTTTGATGTGGTCGATGTGGTCAACAATGCGTTTGTAATCAGCAATGTAAATGGGATTCGCCGCCATCAGTTCGTTCTCGGCTTTAACAAACGCAGCATAGTCGTCCTTATACCGCTCGCGGAGGGCAGCGATCTGATCGCGAAGCCGAGTCGAGCGCTCGCTTTGTTCCTTCGCGGTGCGTTCATCAAGAAACGCCGGATAGAAGACGACCATTATCACACCGCCATTCTGCGGAAGCCTCTTGAGCACATCGTCCGGGACATTGCGGGTATGGTTCGAAACGCCGCGGGCACCCGAGTGCGAAGCAATGATCGGCGCCTTCGTTATGTCGAGCGCGTCGTGCATCACCTTATCTGAAACGTGCGAGATGTCGATCAGAATACCGAGCCGGTTCATCTCGCGGACGACCTCTTTGCCGAAATCCGTCAAGCCTTTGTTTCGCTTCTCGTCGCCGTGAGCATCGGCCCAGTCATGCGTGACGTTGTGAGTCAGCGTCATATAGCGAACGCCGAGGCGATGGAAATTGCGGAGTGCGTAGAGCGAATTCTCGATCGCATAGCCGCCTTCGATGCCCATCAGCAAGCAGATCTTGTTCTGCTTTTTCGCCTGCCGGATCTCGGCCGCGGTCGTGCACTTCACAAGGTCGTTGTGCCGCTCGATCTCGCGATTGGTGACGTCGATCAGCTCCATCGCCCGCCGCATCGAGCCGCCGGTCTTGAGCGTGTTGCCCGAGACGTAGATCGACATGAACTGGCCGGTCATGCCGCCGGCCTTCCAGCGATTGATGTCGGTATGGATCGGGTCGCCACCGAGCTGCATCATCCCGCGGGTATCGGTCGCGAGGTTGAGGTCCTGGTCCATCATCGGGCCGGTGATGTCGTTATGGCCATCGACGATGATCGCTTTCTTATGGATCTTCAATGCCTGGGCCCAGAGCTTCGGGTCGGCATCGGCCGGCATCGTCTGAGCGGCAAGAGAAACTGTGAAGTTCAGAATGAACAAAAATGACAAGAAACTTTTCATATTGGTCGCCTTTAGGAACCGGAGAGTGTCTTAATGTTAAGACTTTTTGGCGAATTTTTCCATTGCGGCGTTTGGTATGGCGGTTGCAAATAGAAATCGTTGCCCGTAGCGGTTTTACGGATCATAAAGCTTGATTTTACAGTTATCAGCGGCTCCCGACCGTTTGCTGTAGGCTTTCGCCTCCCTGCAAGTAACAATTCGTGATAGCTGGAAAGTGACGCATTCTGTCACTTTATGACCGTGTACAAACTATGGATCATCTAATGGACCTCACCTCACCGTCCCTTGATGAAGGTTCGCCTGAGCTCAACACCGCAGACATTCCGCCCCGGAGAATGAAAGGCCAGACCGATTATCGCAGCTTGATCGAGAACCTGCCGGTTCTCTTTTACGTCGTTGATCCCAACCCGCCTTATTCGCCGCAGTACGTAAGCCCGGCCTTCAGCCGCTTTGGCTATCCGCTTGAGATGTGGACGTCGGACCCGGACGTCTGGCTCCGCATCATCCATCCGGAGGACCAGGAATGGGTCTTTTCGCAGACGACGGAATCGACCGAGAGCGGCGAAGAGGTCGACTACGAATACCGGATCTTTGATGCTGCGGGCGAGCTGCATTGGGTCCGCGACCGAGGCTGCCTGATGCGCGATGATGCGGGCGAGGTGATATTCCGCGAGGGCGTAATGCTCGACATAACCGGCCGAAAGATCGCCGAGCAGGCCGTCGCCGAAAACGAGCAGCGGTACCGAACGCTTTTTGAGAACGCGAACGATGTCATCTACGTCCACGACCTCGAAGGCAATTACATCTCGATGAACGCGGCGGCCGAGCGGGTCTTCGGATATCCGCGCGAAGAAGCTCTTCAGCTTCATATGTCCGAGATCGTCGCTCCGGACCAGCTCGAACTTGCGAAGCGGAAGTTTCAGGAAAAGCTCAGCGGTGATGCTTCGCAGACCGTCTATGAACTCGATTGCATCCGCAAAGATGGGTCGCGGCTGACGCTCGAGATAAACAGCACGGTCATCTACAAAGACGGCCAGCCCATTGCCGTGCAAGGGATCGCACGCGACATAACCGAGCGGCGGCAATCCGAGGAGTCGCTGCGTGATAGCGAAGAGCGCTATCGCGACCTATTTGAGAACGCGAACGACATCATCTACACCCACGACCTCCGCGGCAATTTCACCTCGCTCAATAACACCGGCGAACGGCTGACAGGCTATTCACGCGATGAGGCACTGCAGATGAACATCGGGCAGGTCGTCGCACCGGAGTCGCTCGCCTCCGCCCGGGAGATGACGGCCCGAAAGCTTGCCGAAGGCCAGTCAACGACCTACGAGATACAGATACTCGCCAAGGACGGCCGTCGAGTGCCACTCGAGCTGAGCACCCGCCTGATATTGAAACGCGGAATGCCGGTCGGCGTTCAAGGTATCGGCCGCGATATTACCGAACGCCGAAGCGCCGAGGAAGCCCTGCGGAGCAGCGAGCACAAGTTTCGGCAGCTCGGCGAGGGCATTTATCACCAGGTCTGGACGGCAGAGCCCGACGGGCGGCTTGACTACGTAAATCAGCGGACGGTCGAGTATTTCGAACGGCCGGCGGACGAGATTCTCAGTGCGGGCTGGCATGGCCTGATCCATCCTGACGATGTGCAGACGTGCCTTGTCGAGTGGTCAAACTCGCTCGCGACCGGAAAGTACTTCGAGGTCGAGTTCCGGCTTCGACGGCACGATGGCGTTTATCGCTGGCATAAGGCGAGGGCCAATCCGGGGCTCGACCCCGATGACCGAATAACGAAGTGGTTCGGTACGAACACCGACATCGACGACCAGAAACAGACAGAAGAAAAGCTCAACTATCTCGCCCGTCACGATGCATTAACCGGCTTACCGAATCGGCCCGAATTCATGAACCACCTTCGCGGTGCGATCACGCGGGCGGAAAAGACAGAGGCGGCACGCTTTGCCGTTCTCTTCCTCGACCTCGACCGGTTCAAGGTGATCAACGACAGTCTCGGCCACATCGTCGGCGACAAGCTGCTGAAGGCGATCGCCGACCGGCTAAATGCACTGATCCGCCCCGGCGACGTCGTTGCTCGGCTTGGCGGCGATGAGTTCGTCATCTTGCTAAATCGAACGGGCTCACGCGAAGAGGTCGTTAAGGTCGCCGACCGGCTGCAGGCAAATCTCGAGCGGCCGTTCAATATTGACAGCTATGAGGTCTTTACCTCGGCGAGTATCGGCATCATTGTTTCGGACGAGATAATGCGCGAACCCGAGGACTTTCTCCGCGATGCGGACTCGGCGATGTACCGTGCGAAAGAATCAGGCAAGGCCCGCTATGAGATCTTTGATCAGGAGATGCACGTCAGAAATCTCAACCTCCTGCAGGTCGAAACCGACCTCCGCAAAGCGGTCGACAGGAGCGAGTTTGAGGTGCTCTACCAACCGATAGTGGACATCACCGATGGGACCGTCTGCGAATTTGAGGCCCTTATTCGCTGGCGACATCCCGAGAACGGGCTTGTTCCGCCGGATGAGTTCATTAGCGTTGCCGAAGAGACCGGGCTGATCGTTCCGATCGGAAAATGGATCTTGAACGAGGCCTGTGCGAATCTCGCCGCATGGCAGGAGACGACGGTTCAGCGGCTTTCGGTAAGCGTGAACCTCTCGGCAAAGCAATTGATGCATCCGTCGCTGATCGGCTGCGTCGAAACGGTTCTGAACGAAACCGGGCTCGAGCCCGGGCAGCTAAAGCTTGAGGTAACGGAAAGCACGGTGATGGAGCAGAGCGAGCGTTCGCTTCGCGTGCTCCGCGAGCTCGATGGCCTAGGCGTGCAGCTCGCGACCGACGACTTCGGCACGGGCTATTCCTCGCTCAGCTATCTCGCCCGGTTCCCGTTTGACCGGCTGAAGATCGATCGCTCGTTTATCGACAAGATGATCATTGACGACAAGAGCTCGGCGATCGTGAAGACCATTTTGATGCTCGGCGAGAATCTTGGGATCGACGTCGTTGCCGAGGGCATCGAAACTCCGGACCAACTTCGGCGGCTTCAGCTATTAGGCTGCCGGCTTGGACAGGGCTATTACTTCTCAAAGCCGGTCGCCGCCGTCATGGCACGCAAGCTTATCGGCAAGCGGCCCGGACGAATGCTCGAACTCGGCCCGCCGCCGCTTCCCGCCGGAGCGGATGTCGTCGAACTTCGCGATGTTCAATAAGAAAAGGCCGGTCGCAATGCCGGCCTTTTCTATTTAACACTTTCGTGTATCAACGTTCAGCCGCGGCGGCCTGGCCTCGCGGCTTCGCATTTTTCACATGGCGGTCAAACCAGGCGATCTGCTCGGCTATCGTATGCCCAACCGATTCGCGGGCGCTATAGCCGTGCGATTCGAGCGGCAGCATGACCAGCCTCGCAGTTCCCCCATTGCCGCGAATCGCAGCAAAAAGCCGCTCGGACTGGATCGGGAATGTGCCCTGATTATTGTCCGCCTCACCGTGGATAAGCAGGATCGGCTCGTTGATCTTGTCCGCAAAAAAGAACGGCGAGACATCTGTATAGATCTTCGGAGCTTCCCAAAAGGTCCGCCGCTCGTCCTGAAAACCGAACGGCGTCAGCGTCCGGTTGTAAGCACCCGAGCGGGCGATGCCGGCACGGAAAAGGTCCGAATGGGCAAGCAGGTTCGCCGTCATAAAGGCTCCGTAGCTGTGACCGCCGACTCCGACGCGTTCAGGGTCAACAACGCCCATCTCAACGCCCTTGTCGATCGCCGCCTTTGCCGAATCAACCACCTGCTTGACGAACGTGTCGTTCTTCGTCTCGGGCGTACCGACGATCGGCATCGTCGCGTCATCGAGCACGGCGTAGCCGTTCAGCAGAAAGAAGAGATGCGAGGCACCGCCGATCTGCGTGAATCGATTGGTCGAGCCCGTCACCTGGCCGGCAAGGTCGCCGCTGGTAAAGCTCTGCGGGTATGCCCAGACAACCGTCGGGAGCCGCGTTCCCTTCTTGTAGCCCGGCGGCAGATAAAGTGTGAACGAAAGGTCAACGCCGTCGGCCCGCTTGTAGCGGACAAGCTCTTTGGTGATGCCGCGAAGCTCGGGCGAAGGGTCTTTGAACTCGGTCAATTGCCTGTAAGCCAAGGCCGTGCAGATCTTTCCGGGAGGGCAGACCTGCCGCAGGAATAAATTTGGCGGCTCGGTCGTCGATTCCTTTCGGGTGATGAAGTTCATCCCTTCGTCATCGAGCATCGTGACGAACGCTTCAAACTCCTCGGTGCCTGACCGGAAGATCTCGCGGGTCTCGAGTGTATTAACGTTCATCGCACGCAGAAACGGCCGATCGCCCTCGGGCGAAGCGCCGGAACCGGTCAGGAATATCTCATCGCCATTCTGGACGATCACCGAGCTTCCGTTTGCGAGCGTCTTGCTGATCGGCGCTCCGATGTCGTTGTACCGGTCCGTGACGTTCAGGTCCGAGATAAGCTTCATCTTGCTCGGGTCGTTATGGTCCGTCATGAAGATGCGGCGGTGCTGGCGGTCGCGGTCAAAGTCGTAGAAGAGCATTGTCCCGGCGCGTTCGCCAAAGCCGCGGCCCTGATAGCGATGCTCGATCTTTAGCAGTTCTCTCGCGTTGCCGGAGAACGGTGCGGCCATCTTCATCAGCCGGTCGCGATGCTCGGCCTTCTGCCGCGGGTCGCCGCCGTCGAGTGCTTCGGCCCACATCAGCGTTGCGGGTTCGGTCGGTATCCAGCCGATGCCCCGCGGCCCGGTCGGTACGCCCTGCACCGGCAGCTGGTCCTGGAGCGGTGATTCGTGAACTGCCTTGACCATGCGGCCCGAGGCATCCCAGACCTCGGTTATCCGCGGGAAACGCGAGGCGGGGAAGAGATACGAGAATGGCCGCTTGATGGTCGTGACGAGAAAAAAGCGTCCGTCCGGTGACCGCGAGAGTTCGCCGTAGATCGCTGGCTTTCCGATCCGCGTCACCTGCCCTTGCGGCGTGATGATCGCCGGCTGCGAGGTGGCAAAATATTCGAACAAGGCCTCATCATTCGGGCTTCTCAGCAGGTCCTGAAATGTGGCGATCGCACCCGAACGGCCCGCCGTTTCCTGAACGTTCGGCTCGCTCGGCACAACGTCGCGATACTCCGGCGGAGCTCCGCGTCCGCTCGGCACAAGCATCGCCGCAAGTGCGTTCGGCCCTTCCCAACTGAAGCCGCCGTAGGCCGTATTGACTTGCACGTTCGGGACTTTCGTAGCCTTTCCGGTTGCCGTTTCGATTAACCAAAGCTCGACGCCCTTGTCCGTCACGTTACCTGCTGCGATGTACTTGCCGTCCGGCGACCATGCGGGCGAAACGATCTTCGCACCGGCCGGAAGCTGCACGCGGCGGACCGTGCCGTCGCTGATGTTCTGAAGGCTGACACCCGAGAAATAGTTCTGCCGGTGCTGGGCGTTCGTCCGCGGATTGATCCTCAGTCCCGCCAGCCGAAGCATCGGCTCGGCGAGTTCCGAGACAGGCGGATAGCGGATAACATCGAGCAACGCGATGCGGTCACGCGAAGGTGCGATCGACGTTGCCGGCGGTGCCGGAGCGTTGAGCACGTCGAGAACTTCCTTCGGTGGCTGCTTATACGAGCCCTGCCCAAAGGCGGTCACCGAAAGCGAGCCGACGATCAAAAGTGCAAAAAGCGAACTTAGTTTCCTTGTCATTTTTTCCTCATTCCCTCGATCAATTTTCCGACTATCAGCGGGATGATGTCTTTGTTATTCGAATTGTTTTCAGTAAAGACGGCGACGGCAAAACGGAGGCCGTCCGGCGTTTCGATGTAGGCCGCGTCGTGCCGCGTCCGGCTTGTCCATCCGGCCTTGGACCAGAGCTTTGCGCCCTCGATCTTAAGGTCGAGCAGTGCCCTGCCGGCAAAATCGACCGCCTGGCTGTTCGCCTCGCGGCCAGTCGCATATGGGTCGCGTTTGAGCACCTCAAGCATCTGCTTGCTTCGTTCGGGAGAAACGGCGAGCCCGCGGGCGATCTCCGCCATCAGCCGTGCCGAGGCATTTGCCGTCAGCATATTGCGGTTCTGTCCGCGATAATCCCGAAACTGCTGCTCGACGCCGTAGGCATCTTCGCAGTGTGTTTTCTGGTTAACGTTGATGTTCGTGTAGCCCATCGCGGTAAAGTAGCGGTTCATCCGGTTCCGCCGGTAGGACCAAAGCTCGAACTCCTTCACGGGTAGTTCGCCGCCGCTTGAGGTATTGGTCAGGACGTCGACGATGTACTGCGTCGCCTCGTTAGAGGAGGTGACGATCATATCGCGAACGCCGCGTTCGAGCTCCTTTGTCATCGTGAGCTTCCCATCGGCGAGCTGCTGGTGAATCGTCACAAGATAGAACATCTTCACGACGCTCGCCGGATAGATCCGTGACTCGCCGCGATGCTCACCCCACTTTGCCGCGTCGCCGCGAAGGTCGATGAGCGAAACGGCTACGTCCTCTAGCTTCAGCCCTTTTGCCGCAGATACTTCATCGACCGCCGACTTGACGAGCGAATCCATCTCCGCCGATCGCTCCATCGCGAGCCGCTTGTAGCCCTTTGAAGGAACGATCTCCGTCTCACCCGCCGGCACCTGTGCAACAGCGCTAGCGGCGACGAAAAGAGCACATAAAACCGAAGCGAAAAGACGATTTGGGTTGGACATAAGACGAACCGAGCGGGAGACTCTGAACCGTGTTGCTTTACCTGACTTTATTTTCAGAGTATAAACGAAAAGCGTCTCTCGAAAAAAGCAGCGCCGAGCTCAATAAAAAATGACAGAAGAAAAGCTTGTCCGCGGGATCAGCCGATGGGACCTCACCGCGATCCTGATCAACACGATAATCGGCGCCGGTATCTTTGGGCTGCCCGCAAAGGTCCATGCCTTGATCGGCACCTGGAGCCTGGTCGCCTTCTTCGCCTGTGCGATTATCATCAGTTTTATCGTCGTCTGCTATGCCGAGGTCTCGAGCCGCTTCACGGCAACGGGCGGGCCATATCTCTACGCCCGCGAGGCATTTGGGCCCCTCGTCGGTTTTGAGGTCGGCTGGCTTTATTGGATCGTCCGGGTTACGTCCTTTGCCGCAAACTGCAACCTGCTGATCACCTACTTCGGCTTTTTCGTCGCCGAGGCAGACAAGGGCGCGTTTCGCGTCGCCATGATCTCGGTCATCGTGCTCGGCATTTTTGCCGTTAACCTCGCCGGCGTAAAGCAATCGGCGATAATGACCAACATCTTCACGGCCGGGAAGCTGATTCCGCTCTTTGTTTTCGTCGCGGTCGGTATTTTCTTTATTAACCCGGCAAATTTCACCTTTGACGCGGTGCCGGAATACGGAGCCTTTACGAGTGCGGTGCTTCTATTAATATACGCATTCGTCGGCTTTGAGGTCGGCGTTGTGATGGGCGGCGAGACGAAAGACCCACAGCGGAGCACGCCCTTCGCGCTCTTTGTTGCATTGGGAATAGTGGCAACGCTTTACATTTTGATCCAGGTGGTCAGCATCGGAACCCTGCCGGGGCTTGCCCAATCGGAGCGCCCGCTCGCCGATGCCGGTGCACTTTTTCTCGGCACATTCGGTGCTGCATTTATCACGGTCGGAGCATTGATCTCGATACTCGGCAACCTCAACGTCGGTTTTCTCGGCAGCTCGCGACTTCTCTTCGCAATGTCGGAAAAAGGCGAACTGCCGGCCGGGCTTTCGCGGACTCATGAGCGGTTCAAAACCCCTTGGGTCTCGATCCTCCTGACCTCGGTCGTCATATTCTTCCTTACGATCTATTCAACGTTCCTGACCGCACTCGCCATCGCGACCATCACGCGTCTGCTCGTTTATGCGACAACGTGCCTTGCCCTCCCGGTCTTCCGCCGCCGCGGCGATGCACCGGAGGCCAAATTCTCAGCCCCGCTCGGCATCTTGGCCGCGGTGCTTTCGCTCGGTTTGATCGCCTGGCTGTTGACCCGCGTCGATTTCAACCGCGAGGCAGTTCCGATCATCGTCGCCGCGGGCATCGGACTCGTTATCTATTTCATCCATAAAGCATTTGACCGCAGGCCGAAGGCCGATGCGTCTTAAAGGAATGAAACCTCTTCGTGCCCTTTGTGCAAACCTTTGCGTACATTGTGTTTAGCGATTTCTTAAACACAGGGCACACGAAGAGCGGGCACAAAGTTCACAGAGGTCAAAGATCTCATTTCAGTATATTGGGTTGTAGTAATGACAACGACTAAACGACTCTGGATACTCCTCGCATTTGCGTTGACTCTCTTTAGCTTCCCGGCGGCCGGGCAGGCGGTCGAGGATTCGAGCCGGCGGACGCTCGGTTACATAAGCACGAGCGGAACGGTCGAGGATTCGTCCCGGCGAACGTTGGGTTACATCGGTGATGATGGTGAGGTTGAGGATTCTTCGCGGCGGACGCTTGGTTATATCCGCAAGGATGGAACCGTCGAGGACAGCTCGCGACGCACGCTCGGATATATACGATCCGGCGGCGAGGTCGAAGATGGCTCACGGAGAACTCTGGGGTATGTTCAATCGGACGGGACCGTCGAGGACGGCTCGCGGCGGACGAAAGGTTACGCCAAAGGCATCAAACGCGAATGGGCTGCTGCGTTCTTTTTCTTCTTTTTCCGGCCGGCGGACTAATTGAAAACGTTGGCCCCGAGAAATTCTTTCCTCAAGTAATTGATCGTTTCGTTAAGCGTTTCCTGCGGATCGCGGGCTAAAAATCCGAGCTCTTCGGCGGCCTTTGAGGAATCGAGATACCAGAAGTGCTCGGCCTGCTCGACCTCGCCCGGCTCGACCGGCGATGCTCGGTTCCAGTTCCTAAAAACAGAATCGACGATGCCCGCTCCGGCGACGGCAATGTTCTTCGGAACACGTATCCGCGGAGCAGCAACGCCGCTCAAACGCTCAAGCCTGCCGAAGAATTCCTCGAATTTTAGGTTCGCCGCTCCCATCAGGTATCGCTCCTGATGCCGTCCTTTTTCAGCCGCATTGATCGCCGCCGCCGCAACATCGCGGGTATCGACAAAGCTCAAGCCGCCCGATGGGCAATAGGGTATCTTGCGGCCAAGGAAATCGAGCACGATCTTTGTCGAGCTAAGGCGTTCATCGCCCGGTCCGAGCAGCAGCGTCGGGTTGAGGATGACGAGCTTGCGGCCCTCGCCGTCGAAATTCTCAAGCGCCGTTCGCTCCTGATAGTACTTCGAAGCGTAATAGGCCCAGCGGGAGATTATCTCGACCGGTGGCGGGAACGATTCGTCGATCACCTGTTCATCTTCGCTGACGGCTATCGTCCCGCTCGAAGAGGCGAGCACCATCGTCTGTACTCCGGCCGCGGACGCCGCTTCGCAAAGAATACGCGTGCCCTCGACGTGAATTTTATTCATCGCCGCCGCGTCGTCGTTATCTCGCGAGACCTTGCCGGCGAGGTGATAGATCACGCTCGCATCTTTAACGGCCTCGCGAACGCGTTCGCGGTCCGTCACCGAACCCGCAAAGGGCTCGACGCCTGCATCGGTCATCCACTGCGGAATGCTCGAAGCCATCACCCGAAGGTTCTTCTCACCCGCCGCCAGAAACTGCCGCACGATCTCCGCACCAAGAAACCCGGTCCCGCCGGTAATGAGTATCTTTTTTTCGGCCTTCGCCGTGGTCTTTTTACGAGCCATTTCGATCTATTTTGCGGCGTAGCGGAGCTCCGGCATTTGCCAAAGCTCCGCGATCCCCGCGCTTCCTGCGTTGAAAACTGCCCTCGCTAGTTCAACTTTATCGGATCGCCGAAGCCGAGTTCCTTAAGCCGCGGCATCTGCGTGGCGGCATCGCCGACGACGAGCCAATACATCCGGTCGCTGTTGAGATACTTGCCCGAAAGCTCGCGGATGCGCTCGACCGTCATATCGCGAACGATCTGCTCACGCTGCTTTACATAGTCCGGACGCCAGCCGTATTTGCTGATGTTCTCGAGCATGTTGAGCTTTGCTCCGGAAGTCTCAAATGCACGTGCGTTGCTCTTGATCAGGAAGCTCTTCGTCGTCGCCAGGTCATCTGCCGAGTATTTTTTCGGGTAATGATCGACGATGTTCTTAACGAGCTGTGCCGCCTCGAGCGTAACATTTGCCCGGACGCCGCTCGAGATAACGAACGGCCCCGGCACGGTCGTCCCCGAAAAGCCGGAGTTTATCCCGTAGGTGTAGCCCTTGCCCTCGCGGAGTTCCTGCGTCAGCTGCGAGGCAAAGCCGCCGCCGCCGAGAATGTAGTTCATTACGATCGCAGGGTAGAAGTCCTTGTCGGTCGCGGCAAGTGCCGGATAGCCAAAGCGAAAGACCGACTGCACCGCACCGGGAACGTCATAGAAATAGACCTTCGATTCCGTCGGCGGCGCGGGTGTCTTGACAGTTGGGACCGTCACCTGTTTCGCCTTCCATTTCGAATTGAGCCCGGCGAGCGACTTGACCGTCCGGGCCTTGTCGATATCGCCGACCACATGCATCCGGGCGACCGAGGGCGAAAGGTTCTTCGCGTAATAAGCTTTCAGGTCATCGAGCGTGATCGCATTCACGGTCTCGACCGTACCTAGCGTGCTCCGCGAGCGAATGTTCTCTTTTCCGTAAACCAGCTCATTGAAACGAAGCTGTGCGATGGCGTTCGGGTTGGCCTGTATCTGGCGGATCTGGGCGATGGTGCTCTGCTTGATCAGGTCAAATTCCTTCGCATCCCATCGCGGCTCGAGCAGGATCTCCTCGACCAGAGCGAGCGTCGCTTCGTGGTTACGAGCGAGAGTGTTGACGGAGATGGTCACAGCTTCCGACCCGGCCGAGACGTTTATCGAGGCACCAAGTTGCTCGATCGCATCTTCGAGTTCGGCCGGCGTCTTCTTAGCGGTCCCTTGCGTCATCAATCGGGCCATCAGGTTCGCAACGCCGACCTTGTTGATGTCTTCCATCAAAAGGCCGCCATCGATGACGATCTCATACTGCACGAGCGGCACTTCCCTATTGCCTATGCCATAAACGCGCATTCCATTGCTGAGTTTCTGCTCCCAGACGGTCGGCGTCTTGACCTGCGGTTCCGAGCCGTAGGGCGGCTCGACCGAGCGGTCAAAGCTCGAGGGAGTCTTCTCATACTCGGCCTCTACGTTCGGGTCAACTTCGGTCTCCGCTCCCTGAACGATCGGCTCTTCGGCGACCTCTGCCCGCTTCGAATTAGAAAGTGCGAGGTCCGTCTTGCCCTTCGGGACAAATGACGTCGCAACGAAGTTCTTGCCCTTGATGTACTTTTCGTAAACCCGCTTTACGTCCGCGGTCGTTACGGCCAGAATGGCATCGATCTCTTTCGCGACATAGCCCGGATCATTGGCGAAGATGTTGCCCTGTGCAAGCTGAACGCCCTTGCCGAGCACGCTCGAAAGCGAATTGTAGAATGCCGTTTCCTGTCCGGCCTTGATGCGGGCTAGATCCTTTTCTGAGATGCCTTCTTTCTCAAATTTCGCAAACGACTCCGCGACCGCAGCGGCCACATCATCGAGCTTTTTATCGGCAAATGCCCGGACCTCAAGCTGCATTTGCCCTGCGAGTTCCGAATCGTACATAAACATCGATACATTCGGGGCAAGCTTTTTATCTTCGACTATCACCTGATAAAAAGGTGCCCGTTTTCCGCGCGTCAGGTAGGTCGCCAGGACGTTGAGAGCATAGGAATCCGGATGATACTGCTCGACCGTCGGCCATGCCATTGTCAGCTCCGGCAGGCGGGCAAAGTTGTCTTCGTGAAACAGCTTGACCGTCTCTTTAACAACGCCGGGACGCTTCTCGATCGGGGTGATGTCCTCGCCACGCCTGATCTCGCCGAAGTATTTTTCGACCCACTTTTTCGCCTGCACCGGATCGAAGTCACCGGCGACGACGAGCGTCACATTGTTCGGCACATACCACCGGCGGAAGAAGTCCTTTACGTCGTCGAGCGTCGCGGCCTGCAGGTCGTCAAGCGATCCGATGACCTGCCAGTTATACGGATGATCGGCGGGATAGAGAGCCTTGTCGATAACATATTGCCCATGGCCGTAAGGGACGTTATCGACGCCCTGCCGCTTTTCGTTCTTTACGACCTGCTTCTCCTTTTCGAGCACTGGCTCGGTCACAGTGTTGATGAACCAGCCGAGCTTATCCGCCTCGGCCCACAGCATTTTCTCAAGCGCATCATTCGGCACCGTCTGCAGATAGTTTGTCCGATCGCGGCTGGTCGAGCCGTTCGCACCCGAACCGCCGATCCGAGCCGAGAGCTTATCGAGCCCGCCTTTGCCTAGATTTTCCGATTCGAGAAAAAGCAGATGCTCGAACATATGAGCAAACCCCGTCCGCCCCGGCTTCTCTCGCGCCGAACCGACGTGCGCAGTAAGCGAGACCGCAACCACCGGGTCGGACCGGTCGATGTGAAAGACCACATCAAGCCCATTCGGCAGCGTGAACTTCTGATAGTCGATCTTGAAGCTGGGTTTCTGCTGGCCGAATGCGATCGTTGAAAGGAGAACGGCAATAATGGCGAACGAGAATGTCTTTTTCATCATATGTTTAAGGGATCTTAGCGTAAGTGATAAAAGTCTTTACGCACTCAACGGCAACAAAGTTTTTTCAAAATATTTCAAGGACTCGACTTTCAATGATAGTTTTTCCCGGGCTGCTCCGCATTCTCTCACGGATGGCAACTTTGACATCCGAGATTAATAACGAAGGAGAACTAATAATAAAGAACACTACCAATCGACTCGAAGGCATCATGGGCTTCACGCTCATCGAACTGCTCGTTGTCAGCTCAACGGTCACGATGCTCATTGGCCTGCTTCTTCCCGCTATCCAGAAGTAAGTCCGGCGGTGCGACCGCTCAACAACGCCGAGGGCCCTTTCGAGGGCCTTCGGCACTAATTATCTATCACCGGTTCCTGCTTCCGTGCTTTCCGCCGCTCGGCTTTCCAGGCCTTTCTTACCGCCGCAACGTCAAACTTATCCCGCTTGCCGTCGCATATTTTCGACCTCGTGCTGAACACGGGCGGCGATCAGGCGATACGCCTCCGTGTTCGGGACGCCCTTGGTCATGTCTCGAAGCTCTTCATAGGAAAGAAATGCCCCTATCTTTGCACCGACCCTTGCCCCGATGCTGTCGCGCTTCGGGATGGTCATTCCTTTCGGATACGCATCGAACGTTCCCCAAAGATATATCGGCAAAATACCGATCTTTTGGTTGAGTGCCAAGTAACCGATCACAGGCTTGAACTCCGCGATCTCGCCGGTCAGGCTACGCGTGCCCTCGGGAAAGATCAGGGCGTTGTAGCCCTCGTGTAGGATGCGGGTAACGTGGCGAAGCGATTGCCGCAAACTTCCCGTCCGCTCTATCGGCACGAGCGTCGTGAAGTTGTTCATATATGCCCGCTTGTATTTCGTATCAAACCAATAATCTGCCGCCGCGACCGCCACGGTCTGCTCCGCAACCTCTTTGCCGAGAGCTCGCTTCACAAGCCCTGTGTCGATGTGCGACGCATGGTTCGGGGCAACGATAAAGTTTACGTGTGCCGGGACGTTGCCCAGCCCCTCGATGCCCGTATCGAGCACCTTGGTGTAGAGCGTTTCCTGCGCGAGGTCAACGGCGGCATTTCCGATCCGGCGAACGAGCGAAGGTATGTGGATCTCCTCTTCGTCTTTTTTCTCCTCGACCTTCGGCTCATCGGCCAGCCGTTTTGATTTATCGACCCGTTGAACGGCGGTCAGCAGTTCGCGGACCGTCTGCACCTCGTTCAGAGTATCGGGCGAGAGGACGCGGCCGCCGGCGTCCTCGACCGCCGCTTGAAGCTCGACGAACATCAGCGAATCAAAGCCGAGATCGGCGAGCTTGTCCTCCACCGCAACGTCCGAGAGCGGCCGGCTCGAAACGGTCGCGACGACCTTCCGGATCCAGAGCATATTATCGTCGCCCTTTGCATCGACCACCGCTTTGGTCTTCTTGCGGTCGCGTTCCTCGAGCGCGACAAGCATCGCGACGACCTCGGGCCGCTTCACCTTTCGGGTCGCCGTCCGCGGCAGCTCGAAGGGAGTCACATGCATAACCTTTATCCGCTTGAAGAACGGGAGCCCGGCCGCGACCTCGCGGAAATGCTCTTCTATCCGCTTGTTCACTTCCGTTCGCGAGCGGGCAATGTCGTGCTCATAATCCGGAACGACGAGTGCCGCGATCTTCTCGCCGCCGTCGCTATCCGCAAGCCCAACGACGCTCAATTCCTTTATGAATCCTGACTTGGAATAGAGCTCTTCGATCTCGTCGGGGTAGATGTTCTTCCCGTTAGAATCGATAATGATGTCCTTTGACCGTCCGACGATGTAGAGGTTTCCGTCCTCGTCTATTCGGCCGAGATCGCCGGTCCGCAGCCAACGGTCGTGAAGCACGGCCTCGGTCGCTTCATCGTTATTAAAGTAGCCGAGCATCACATTCTGTCCGCGGCCAAGCACCTCGCCGACGCCGTTATCGTCCGGGTTTTCGATCTTGACCTCAACGCCCGGCAGCGGCTTGCCGACGCTTCCGCGAAGAAGTTTATTGCCCGGACGTGCAACTGTCAGCACCGGCGAAGACTCCGTCAGCCCGTAGCCCTCAAGCACCGTAAACCCAAGCCCGTGAAGGTCTTTCTGCACCTTTTCGCTCAGGGCAGATCCGCCCGAGATCATATACCTCATCTTTCCGCCCATGCCCTGATGGATCGGGAAAAGACGATCGGCCGAGGTTGAACGGCGTGTTGTCGCGGATCCAGGCGTTGAATTCGATCATCGAGTCCGCCGCGTCGGCGATCCAATCACCGCGTTCGCGGAGGCGCGTTTTTATGCGGCGATGAAGCATCTCCCAAAGAGCCGGAACGCCGACCATTCCCGTGACGTGGCCTTTCTCGATCGCCCGCGAAAGCTCCTCTGCGGTTAGGTCATCAAGATACGTGATCTGCGTGCCGTTCGAAAATGGCGTCAGGAATCCGGCCGAGAACTCGAACGTGTGGTGCATCGGCAGAACGGAGAGAACGCCGTCCGTTATATCCATATCGAGCACGCTCGAGAGCATCGAGACCATGTTCGTGAAATTCTTGTGCGAGAGCATCACGGCCTTTGGCTTGCCGGTCGTGCCGGAAGTAAAGATCAACGACGCGACCGCATTGCCGAGCACTTTAGGAGGCAACAACGCGAGCCGCTTCGCTTCCTCAAGCTCATCCGGCATCTCAAAAACTTCACCGAACGTGAACACGACTGGACCGCGGGCGTCCCCGCCTGCAACGCCGGTTCCTCCGGCGTCATCAACTTCGCCGAACGCGACTTTGAGCTTTTCGCTCAACTCAGGATTCTCCGCCGCCAACCTCGGCGAGATCACGATCGCCGAGACATCGCCCGCCTTTGCAAAATTAATGATCTCATCGACCGAGCTCGCCGGGTCGATCGGGACTGCGGTCGCACCCGCCTTCAAAATGCCGAAATAGGTCATTCCCCACTCGGGCATATTGTGCGAGAAAAGAATGACGCGATCGCCCGGCTTAATGCCCTTATCGGCAAGAAAACCCGCGGCACGGAGCGTGAGCTCGCGGACGTCCTCAAATGTGTATTGCTCCTTGCGGCCGTTACGCTCGATCCGCATCGCAACCCGCGTCGGGAACCGCTTGGTCGAAGTATCGAAAAGATCGAGCAGGTCCTTGTAAGTATGCGACCGCCGCTCCTGCGTCTTGAGCTCTTCTTCGAGCGTTGGCAGCACCCACTTCTTCATTCCCGGGAAATGGACCTTGAGCCAGTAGTCATACCAATCAAGCTTTTCGGGGTACCACGGCAAGAGGTGTTTCTCTTTTTCTTTGACGACCGCCATCAACGCCCGGACGTTGTCTGACCGATAAAGGTACTCGTTGTCGATCATGAACGGCTTGAACATCGCGAAGGCGTGCATCGTTTCGCTGGTCGCCCGCTTAAACTCTTCGGTAGATTTCTTGAGGTCAGAAACGATGTTTCCGATACGGCCGCCGCCCCAGCGAGGCGTCGCCCGGTCCATCAGATCGTCGGCACGCTTGGCGAGCTTGTTGAGCATCGGCGCCGAGGTCAGCTCATACGTCCGCTGCTTGACCGGTGCGGCCTCAACCATTCCGGCGAGCTTGTTGACGAGCTTGCTACCCGTCTCTTTCTCGGCAAAATGCTGTCGTTTATAGAGCCCGACCAGCCCGACGATGCGTTTCATATCGTTCGGGTTCGAATCGCCCGACGAGGCCTGAAAAACGAGCGGTGGATTGTCATCGACCAATGCATTCATCGCCGCCGCGATGATCACACCCGCGACCATATCGACCGGAATCACATCGAGGATCAGCTTCTCATTCACCGGAATTATCGGCTGGCCCCTGAGTGCGATCAGGATCAGCGGAGCGGTTGTCGTAAAGCCCTCGTTCCAGCCGGCGAAAGGGTATTGGTTTGCCGATTCGACAATGCTCGGGCGAACGAGAGTTTTAACGATGTCGTCCTGCGAGGCAATGATCTGCTCGGCGAGCGACTTTGAATACGTGTAGATATTCGTCCAGCCCCAATATTCGGCCCGCTCGGCGCCAAGCTCGGTCGTCCGCTCGCGGATCCACATCTTGCGTTCACGGAAAATGGCGGATTTCAGCTCGGCCTCGTCATCGGGGTCGCGGCCTTCTTCAATAAAACGCTTGCGTGCCTGCTCGCGAAACTTCGCAGCCTGCACGGCGTCGTCGGCTTCCTGACGAGCCTGCTCGCTTAAACGTGCACAATCCTCGACCTCTCGATTGACGTCGAACGTCGTTCCGACCAGTTCATTCTTTCGCGGAAAATAACCGACCACCGGCTCGTTTTCCCAGATCGCTCCGCTCCGCTTGCCCGCGACAAAACACGTAGAAACATGAACGACACGCGGCTTTTTCATCATCCGAGCGAGCTTGATGATGTTGTTCGACCCGACGACGTTCGTCCTGAGGGCCGACTCAAGCGGCGGGTTGAACGTCACGTTGCCGGCGCCGTTGATGATCACGTCCGTATCGGCCATTATCGCCGCCGCCTGCTCCTCGCTCATCCCGAGATATTCGTTCCCGACGTCGCCATTGACCGGCACGACCTTTTCGCGGATGAACTCCTCAAACTTCTCGCCGTATTTCTCCCGCAGCGGGTCGAACGTCGGCGAGGTGACAATGCTCGTCCAGAACCGCGTCATCGATTCGTTCTCATCCCGAGCCCGAACGGTCGCATAGACCTTCCCGACATCCGGGAAATTATTGAGCAGCATCGACAGCGTGACCTTCCCCACAAACCCCGTCCCGCCAATAAAGAAGATCGTCTTGCCCTTGAATATTTCTGTTGGTGATAGTTTCATACGGAACGCGGACACTCCTGTTCGCAATGCGGCCAAGTATCGTAAAATCGAGCTCCTAGGTTAGGCCAAACCTTTTTCCAGAGAGCTCTATCACGATCGAAGTCGTGATGACAGCGGCGGTTAGGATCGATGAGATGCAACACACTGCTCCGAAAACAGCAAAGGCGACCGTCGCCAACTTGGCACCGAGACCCTGTTTTTGCTTCGCGATCTTGTAACCCTGGATCGACATTAACGTCAAAGGCCAGATCCCGAGGACGATTCCAATTATCACGACAATTATGATCACAGGAATCGCACTTAGAAATAACCCGGCGAAAATTCCGAGTTCCGATAGCCCGAGATTTGGCATAAAAGCGGCTACAACAAACCACAGAACTAGCAAAATAGCGGCAACCATGTGACCCGCGAAAAAAGAAATGACAATCGATACAAATATTGATACCGCGAAACTCAGGCCGCCCATTGTTGCCCTCTTGGCAACTCTATTTTCCTCTAGTTTCGCTAACTGATAAGCCTGAACAAACAACACCATGAGCGAACCGATCGCAAAGACTATAAATATCGGTATTCCAATGCTAAGGACCGTATAGAATTCACTCTCACTCATGATTTCTCCTTAAATAGTCACAAAAACAACCTCGTTAACGGAACTCTAATCGCTCACATTACACAACCCAATTATCGGCTGGTGGAGCATTGTTATCTCGGCGTTGCGGCCCATGTAGCTGCGGCCCATGGCGATGGCTTCGGTCAGGTTGTCGGTGCGTTCCCAGCCGAGCATTTCCGGCACGTGAGCGTTCTCGGCCCCCGCGACGATCACCTTGCCGACGTGCTGGCGGCCGTTCTCGCCCCAGTACCACATAAAGAAGGGGTGGGCCCCGTGGTAGGCATTGCCGCGGCGATACATCTCGATATAGGCCGGGTTCGACGCGAACTCGCGTTCGTATTTTTCCCGCAGATAGAAAGCATCGCGCGATTCGGGCAGCAACCGATGGAAAAACTCGATGTATGACGGATGGAAATTGTGATCAAACTCGTCAAAGCACGGATGCGTTATGATCATCACGCCGCCTTTTCTGAGCAGCGGTTTGTTTCGGTACATATTGAAGTGGTACCCAAGCGCCATCACCTGCACCAGCAGCGGATTGAGCGCCGAGTAAACGTTGTACGGCGAAATATCCGGAATGCCCGAGATCAAGATGTCGCACTGCCCTTTCACCGGAATTTCGTACTGCCGATAGTTGAGATCGAGGATCTTGTCATGCACCGGTTCGGTCTTGCCGGCAAAGCATCCAATCAGTTCATATTGAGCCGGAATCGCGTGGAGCATCTTTCGCCGGGCGGCTCGCGGCATCTTTGAGAAGGTCCGGGCCATTGCCTCCCATTTCATCCTGTCCATGAACGAAAAATCGTCCTCGTTCCGCGTCAAGATGTCGTAACCGTCCGAGAACATCTTGTTGTTCAGCGCGGTCTCAATGTGGAAAACCTTGCACTGCTCGTCGACCAATTTGCCGAGCCGGATCACTTTATGGTTCAGCTCACTCGCCGGCGGGTCCATATAGGAGTGCGAATCGCGGATGGTCTGCGGTTCGTGATGCGCCCGCAAGCTTTCGTAATCGCACAAGCCGACGGCGACCGATTTATGCCCGCCGTCCATCGGGACCAGGTTGATGTTGAGATAGATGAGCAGATCGCTCTCGATCGCCCGCTTGTTCACCCTGAGCGGTTCGTTGTGCCGCGTGTGCCCGAGCGTAACCAGGTTATCGTCGTCCTCGGCGTCGTGGTTGTAATAGCGGTCGGGGTAGTATTCGTTGTAGATCGCATCGCCGACCATCCGCTTCATTTCCCACGCCGTCATCTTGCGGTGCAGCGAATTTGCGATGATCAGGTGAATGTCATCAACGCCGTTTGCCGCACACATGTCCAGCACCACCTCGAGCATCGTCTGCCTGAGGTCCGGCAAGGCCATCGGCGGCAGCGGCAGCGAGATGTCGTCCATCGCGATCGTCACCCGCATCCCGGGCTCGAGCAGCGCATACAGCGGCTCCATCTCGATCGGATGATTGACCGCATACCTGATTGCCGCCTCGCGGTTCGGCAAGCCCTTGATCGGCGGGTTCGGATAGATCACCCGCGTCCCGACCGGTATGTCCTCAAGGATAAAATCCTCGCCAAACGGCATGATCCGCGGCGCCGAGTCCTTGTCAATGTACACGATCGATTCGTGCGTCTTCTTGCGTAATTGCAATGCCATAAAATTGTTAGCGGGCTTATTGAAATGGTTCGCCACTAATTGTGTTGACAAAATCGTTAGGCGATTCGAACATACCCGAACTCAAATCGAGTAGATTTCTGCTGACAAGCCCTTCATCGACCCAAGAAATGTGTACCGTTGCAAAATCCGCCTGTCCACCAACTCGAAGAAGTGCCCAATGATGGTTAGACTCCGCTCGTCTTGGAAAGCGTGAAACAACACCTTTCCTCTCTAACGATTTGTCAACGCCATCCGTCACAGAATTAACGAGGTTCTCAGTCTCGATATCTCTAACGAAGACCAATTCGGGGTCTTTCTTCATCAGGAAGTCACGCAATATCGCCATTCGTCGGGCGAATTCCTTCTCATCCACATTGTTTCTAAGCTGCTGTGAAGAATGCTCATACAGCGATGCATAATCTGCGTAAACCAGACTGTCACGAAATTCTGCAATTACTCGTTCATCGTTCCGCAAATACGCCCGAGCTCCAAACAATAAGAGAACGGTGATCGCAAAAACCGCCGTTAAAGCAATCAATATCCGAAAGAATGTGCGGCTTCCTCTCATACCCTTTGTCAGAACCTTACCGAGTCGAGCGTCTTACGCAAACCCGAGAATAGTGCGACCATTCGTCACTATTTACTTTGATATTCAAAACCCGAAAACTCCGCCATTTTTCCAGCGCTCTTTTTTGTGTCTTTTGTGTTCCTTGTCTGTGTCTTCTGTGTCCCTTTCTGTGGTTTCTGTGCTTTCTGTGGTTAACATCTTTTGAACACAGAATGCACAGAAACAAGACACCAAAAAAATCAGACGATCAATCGTTTCTTTTCCAAAAATCTTGGGTGTCCAAAGTTGAAAAGAAGCCCTACCCTCAACTGACCCGCTTTCAAATAGTTGATCACCTGAGACCAATCAATTGTCGTTAATGCTCTCTCGGCTTTGAGTTCGACAATTATCTCCCCGAAGCACAAGAAATCGGCCTTGTACTGCTTCTTCAATTCACGTCCCTTGTAATCGACCTGTAGCCATTTTTCGCGTTCAAACGGAATATTTCTCAAACCAAACTCGATCTCCAATGCTTCCTGGTAAACAGGTTCGGCAAATCCAATTCCCAAGCGATGATAGACCTCCAAAGCCGCTCCGACGATCGCGTACGTTTCTTCGACAAGTATGTACTGCCCGGGTCTCGCCCCGTGCTCGTCATTCGGATGAAATCTTGTCTCTTCATTCATAACTAAAACCTTGGCCCATTCTGTGCTTTTTCTGTGTCCGAATCAGTGCATTCTGTGTTCCGTGTTTTTGAACACAGAATTCACAGAAATAAGACACAGAAAAGAAGGCGGTATCTCTAGCACTCTCCAAATTCTTTCCGTGCTCTTTCTGTGTCCTACGCAGTGCATTATGTGTTCTACGTTTTTTTGAACACAGAGAGCACAGATAAAGACACAGAAAAGAACGCCGCATCTCTAGCACTCTCCAAATTCTTTCCGTGCTCTTTCTGTGTCCTACGCAGTGCATTATGTGTTCTGTCGATTTTTGAACACAGAATACACAGATGAAGACACAGAAAACCCCGACCGCCGTCGACAAGACTGAATATCGATATATACGTCTGTTGGCACCTATAGCGTCTCATTTGTACGATTCTCTTTACCCATTCTGTGCTCCTTCTGTGTCCTGATCCGTGATTTCTGTGTTCTGTCTCTTCTTCAACACAGAAAGCACAGATGAAGCCAAAGAAAAAGCCGGTGTTCACTATTCCCTCCCTAACACGCTGCCAATGATTGCGTCGATATTCGTCTGATCTAAATAGACCTTTTTCAAGATCACCGATATCCGGTGTGAGTCTCGAGCAGCAACGGCAGCGTCAAATTCATTCGTTAGTCCCGCAAGATACAACCGTTCGTTAACTGTCATCGCTGCCGCGTTTTTCTCTGTAACGGACAGAATTCCCTGGTCCTCCGATTTCAATCTGTTTCCAGTCCCGGGCCGAAACGATGACAGCCACTTCCTTCGTGCCGCGCTTGATCACTTGCGGACGACCGCTCTCGGCGAGGTCCAAGATAAGGTCTAAATTCTCTTTCGCTTCTTTAATATTGAATGACATCAACAAATTCGAGCGTTCTTTCGCAAAACTACTTAGTCGCTTTATCGATCATCCTCACTGCTTCGACCACCGTTTCTACCGCCTTAACATAGAAGTCCTGATCGATCTTTTCGAAGTCGTCCGTTGGGCGGTGGTAGTCCGGGTGGTCTTCGACGCCGAAGTAAATGAACGGGATCTTTTCGCGGTGAAAGGCACCGTGGTCGGATTGAAACGTCCAGTCGTCGCGGCCGCTGCCGGGCGTATCGTGCCCGAGCAGGAGCTTCACCTTGGCCTTTTTCTGCACCGCCTCGAGCGCCGGTTTGAACTGCGGATAGTGATACGTCCCGGCGGCGTAAAGTTCGCCCTTTTCGCTCCGCGAGAGCATGTCCATGTTCACGTTGAGCAGGATCGCATCCTTCGCCACCGGCAAATTCGCCACAAAATGCCTCGCACCTTGCAAGCCCATTTCCTCGGCATCGAGCGCGACGAAGATCAGCGAATGCTCCGGCCGGTTCTTCTTAAAATAGGACGCGATCGCAATTAGCGCCGCCGTCCCCGAGGCGTTGTCGTCCGCTCCGTTGTAGATCTGACCGTTCTGTATGCCGACGTGGTCGTAATGCGCCGTGATGACGATAAACTTCCCTGCCTTTTCCTTCGAGCGGCCTTCGATACGCCCGATGAAATTCACACCCGTCAACTCCTCTTTCCCACGGCGGGGCATGAATTTGAATTCCTGCCGCTCGGGCTCGATGCCGGATTGCGCATCCGCTTCGCAACGTAGTCGCGTGCCTTCACTATCAACGGCCGCTCCGGCGAACGGCCTTCGAGCTCGTCCGAGGCGAGATACTTCACGTCCTCGAGTAATCGGCCCGCGTCAAAATACTTCGAGCTCGGCTTCGATTCCCGGTCGTTGCGTTTACCAACCGCCAACTGCGCGGGAGCCGCAACCACCGCAACAAGCAGCAACAAAATTACCGAAGCCTTTGTTCGTAAAAATATCTTCAAAATCTACCTCTCTGGATAAAGCTATTTCAGATCCAAAACCGCCCAGTCGTGCTGCCTCGCCGTCTGCTTCAAACGAAAATCGGGACACACCGCCACCGGATGGCCGACTATCGAGAGCATCGGCAGGTCCGAAATGCTGTCCGAGTAGGCGAACGATTCCGAAAGGTTTATCCCTTCCCGCTCGGCATATTCGCGTATCCACTTTGCCTTCGTCGCCGAGGCCATCACCGGCGGCAGCACCCGCCCGGTTGCATAGCCATTAACGAACTCGAGCCGGTTCGCGACGTAATCATCGATCCCGAGATACTCGACCAACCGATCGATCGTGAAATCGAGTGCACCGGTCAGCACGACCTGCCGCTGGCCGTTCTTCTTCCCTTGGGCGATCAGGTCCGGCGTCCCGGGAAAGATCGCTGGCTTTAAGACGTCTTCGAAAAGCTCCTCCGAAAAATACCGAAGACGATCCTCAGACCAGCCCTCGTAGCTGCGGAAAAAGACCTCGTTAAAAACGTTGCGCGAATAGAGGTCGGTCACGCCAAAGAACGGCAGCTTTGCCAGCGTGCTTACGCTCGCCTTCGCCGTTTGCCAAAGGCCTTGTTGGCGCGTCGAGTAAAATGCAAGCGTGTGCACGAGGTTCGTGCTGACGAGCGTTCCTCGAGGTCGTAGAATGCCGCGGGTATTCCATTCTTGGCCATATCGTTCTATAATTCTAAGGTTCCTTAAATCGTAATTTCGAATATTACCATTTATGACCCCAAAATCTACCGCCGAACAAGTCAAGATCGCAGTATTGGCCGTTTTCGTAATTACATTGTGCCTACAGGCATCTTGTAGCTCAACCGCCGAAGGCGAAACTCCGGCCGGACGGCCGACTCCCGCACAGATCGCCGAGGCACGGGCCGCGGCCGAGCGCCTGTTCGCCGAGCGTACTGATCTGCCAAAGCTTCGGGAGGCGGTCCGCACGCTTTCAGACGTACGCGACCCCGAAAGCCGAGACTTTGAGATCGAGTGGACGTACGCGAAGTACAACTTCTTCCTCGGCAAGGCGGCCCCCGAAAAGGAGAAGGAAGCGATTTGGGAACGCGGCAAAACGGCGGGCCAGATCGCCGCCAGGCTTGAGCCAAACCGGCCCGAGGGCCATTTCTGGTATGGTGCCAATCTCGGCGAGCTGGCAAAGCTCAGCCCCGTTACCGTCGGCATCAAGTCGGTCGATGAGATTCAGTCCGCGATGAAACGCGTGATCGAGATCGATCCGGGCTATCAAAGTGCGAGTGCGTTCGACGCCCTTGCTCAGGTCGAACTGGCAACGCGGATGTTTGGCGACGGCTCGGCCGAAAAGGCGGTCGAGCTACTTGAAAAGGGCATCGAACCTCGGGCCCGAGAACGCCTTGCTCCGTGCGACGCTAGCCGAGGCTTACGTCTCGCTCCGCCGCTCGGCCGATGCCCGCAAACAGATCGACGCCGTGCTCGCAATGCAGCCGAACCCCAGCTACATCCCCGAACACGAAGAAGCCGTCGAAAAAGCCAAAAAACTCCTCACCCGCATTAACTAAATTGACGGCCCGCTGCTGGAGCTTGCCGGCGGCGGGCCGTCGGGCTAATTTCCGGTTGCGGCGCTGCTCCGGTCCTCAGCCAAGTCTTTGACGAAAGCTTCGATCTCCTTCGCTGTCCGCTCCGGGTCTTCCCAGTGCGGGGCGTGGCCGATGCCCTCGTATGTTTCCAGCCAAGAGCCTTCGATCCCGGCAAGCAGCCGCTCCTGATCGTCGATCGAAAAGTAGGCGTCCTGATCGCCCCAGATCAAAAGCGTCCGCGCCTTAATACGCTCGAGCAGCGGCCGATGGTCGGTCTCGAGCATTGAATGGCAAGCGGCCTTCCAAACGTGCGCCGGTGCTTTCAGGCTCTCGGCAACCGCCTGTGCAAAAAACTCGTCGCTGATCGGCTTTGCGACCGTGCTCGCTTGAAACTCTGCCACAAACTCCGCCGGGATCGGGTCCGAAAGGCAGTCGATCGCCTCGGCGACGAACTGCTTCACGCCCTCATTATCCGCACAACTCGCGAAGGAACCGATCAGCACGAGCGCCGCGACCCGGTCGGGATACTCGACAGCAAAACGCTGCGCCGCAAAGCTCCCCATCGAGTGGCCGACGATGACCGCCGCCGGGATCGCGAGAGCGTCCATCATCTCGGCGAGATCGCCGGCAAGGTCGCTCGAGCTGTAGCCCGACTCTGGTTTCGAAGCCTCGCCGTGGCCGCGTTGGGTGATCGCGATGGCCCGCAGATTCGGGTCGAGATAAGGAAAAACAAGCTCCCACGAGCGGTGCGAATCTGTAACGCCGTGGAGAAAGATGACGGGCGTCCCCGCCGCGTCGCCCTGTTCGATATACGGGAACCGAAGCCCCGAGCGAGTAGTAACGAATTTCTCAATGAATGCCATATATAGAATGCCTCCGATCTCTAAAGACGCGAACCGGGCAGCGAACAGGCAATGAGACGCACGGCAAGCTTCGCTTTCGCTCGTGAATATGCGTAAAATGCAGGCTTAAATGCGAAGAGCTATCTTTCCGGGTTCTTTTGACCCGCTGACCAACGGCCACCTCGACATCATCCGTCGGAGCATTCCGCTCTTTGACGAGATCGTCATTTCCGTGCTTAATAATCCGGACAAAAATCCAATGTTTACGGTCGAGGAACGCTGCGAGATGATCGGCGAGATATTGTCCGAGCTCGGCGGCAATGGCTGCCATCTGCGGGTGGCGAGCTTCTCGGGGCTGACGGCGCACTTCGCCCGCGAGATGGAGGCGACGGCGATCGTCCGCGGCATCCGGGCCGTTAGCGATTATGAATATGAATTGCGGATGGCCCTGATGAACCGAAAGCTCGAGCCAGAGATCGAGACCGTTTTCCTGATGGCCGGCGAAGAGTATTCCTACGTCTCATCGACGCTGATGAAGCAGGTGGTGGAACTCGGCGGCCGCGTCGAAGGCCTCATCCCCGCAACCGTAGAACGCCGCATCCGCCAAAAACTCGGCCAAACAAATTGAATTCCGCAAGTCCCTCGCCCGTGTCAGTAGCCCGACCGTAAGGGAGGGCTCCATTGCAGTAGCCCGCGCGTAAGCAAGGGCTTAACCTCAAACGCGGAATGAGGATTTCGGAATTCGGAATTTGTTGCGGAAACTCCCCTCCTTGTTTAGGAGGGGTGGCCGCCGCTTCGGCGGACGGGGTGGTAGAAAGTTCTGAGTCCCGCGCGTAAGCAAGTGCTCCATTGCAGAAGCCCGCGCGTAAGCAAGGGCTTAACCTCAAGTGCGGAATTCGGATTTCGGAATTCGGAATTTGTTGCGGAAACTCCCCTCCTTGTTTAGGAGGGGTGGCCGCCGCTTCGGCGGACGGGGTGGTAGAAAGTTTTGAGTCCCGCGCGTAAGCAAGGGCTCTCAATAGTGACGAGCGAAGAGTGACAAGTGACGAGTCCGGAATCAGGAATCCGAAATCTGGAATCTGGAGTCTGGAATCTGGAGTCTGGAATCTGGAATCTGGAATCCAAAATGCAGATGCCCGCGCGTAAGTAAGGGCTCTCAATAGGACCTCCCCCCTATTCTTGTTACCGATCTAAACTAGAGGATTTCGGGTTTCCTGGTAGTTTTGAACTGCCTCGTTCGGGGTCAGGCCGCACAGTGCGGAGTGCGGCCTGAATCCGTTGTAATCATCCTTGAATGCCCGGATCTTCTCGACCGCATCTTCGATCGACAGGAACCAGTTGACGTTCAGGCATTCGTCGCGAAAGCTGCCGTTGAAGGACTCGATGAAGGCGTTATCCGTGGGCTTTCCCGGCCGTGAGAAGTCCAGCGTGACATCGTTCTCGTATGCCCAGTGGTCAAGCACCTTCGAGATGAACTCGCTGCCGTTATCGACCTGTATTCGCTTTGGCACAAGCCCTCTCGTCTGTTTGATGCGCTCCATCACATTGACAACATCGGGGCCTTTCAAGGACTGGCCGACCTCGATCTCCAGACATTCGCGACTATAATTATCGACTAAAGTTAAGACCCGAAAACGGCTCCCGTCGAACAGCTGGTCGGCGACGAAGTCCATGCTCCAGCACTCATGCGGACCGGTAAGAACTGGCCGCTCCATTCTATGGGCCGCCGCCTTTCGCCTTCTCGGCCTCTTCCGTCTCAGGTTCAAGCCCTCTTCCTTGTATATGCGGTACGTACGCTTGTGGTTGTCCCGCCAGCCTTCACGTCTGAGAACCGTGTGGATCCGCCAGAAACCGTATCTTACCCGCGTTTCCGCGATCTCCCTGATCCGCCGCCTCACTGCCCGGTCATCTCTCGGCCGCTCGATATACCGGAACACCTTCCGCGAGATCGCCACCACCGAACACGCCCGGCGTTCCGAGACCCAGTAAGAATCCAGCAACCACCTTACTAACTGCTTTTTCTGCTTTGCACTCAGACACTTTTTTAACACGTCCTGCAGCATCTGCTTGTCCAAGCTCAGATCCGCCACCACCCGCTTCAACTGCAGATTCTCTTCCTCGAGCTGCCTCAACCGCCTCAACTCCGCCGTTCCAAGTCCATCGTACTTCTTCTTCCAGTTGTAGAAAGTCGCCTCGCTCACACCCATCTTCCGGCACACCTCCGCGACTGGAACTCCGGTCTCCGCCTGCTTTCAACGCAAACACGATCTGCTGCTCCGTAAACTTCGATCTCTTCATGGTAATTATGTCTCCTCATATTGTCATAATTACCCGGCTTCCTCTATTTTAGTTTGGTATCTTTTTTCGGGGGGAGGTCACTCTTCGGATTGCTAGGGCCTGGAATGTTCTTGAGGATAGTTACAACATCCTCTTCAAAGTGAAGCAGGTTTGGGTACGAACTAACGTCAGAATTTGTGACTTGGAAATCCTGTTTTCCATTTAGCTCATCAAGTTTAGAGGTCTTAGGATTACCCGGTAACTCGTTGCTGCTCACCGCTTGCAATATTGTTTCGCGGAACGATTCGATCTGCTCTTTAACAAACGACTCCGAGCCAGATATTTCAAAAGTTGCTCCGTCGCGGTTGATTAGAATTCTAGCGGGTTCACTCATGTGGGCTAATCTCCTTTCTTGTCGTTAAAATTTTACCTAGATCTCGATTCGAGCGAAATACTACAATAAAAAATGATAAATAAAAAATGGGCGGCAATCCGATTGTCAATAGCTTCTCGTCTGCTCGACATCGGTGGGTAACATTATCTGTTGCGCTAAAAAGAAAAGAGCCAAAGATAGCAAAGGAGTCATGCTTCGACGTACTAGGATGTTCGGAACAAGATCACACTTGTCACAATGCTGATGCCCTCCGAGTTGCGACACTCGCGTTGAGATCGCGGTTGAAAGGAATTCGGCTGTTGCGGAAAGAAATATTCTTGCGCCACTGACAAACCGGTCTCTAAACTGTTGGGATCCCCAATTTTTCTTTAATGTACTTAGAAAGATCACTTGAAACCTCATCAAATTCATAACGATGAATCTTTTTTGACTCAAAATCGATCTTTACGTCCGCCAAAAATTTATCGAAGTCCTTATTCTGTTTGCAGAGCTTATTTATGGTTTCCCAGTCGAGTATTTCACGGCTTCGTGCTGGATAAAGAATTTTGGAAGCGTCAATATCGGCCGGATCGAGTTGAATAATACCAATACCGAACGATGAAGCAAGTCTCTCGAGTTCGGAAAGAAACTCATCATCCTGCTTAATTTCGACGGCTACAAGATAGCCCTCGTGGGCCCATGATGAATTAGACACGGCTTGGAAATACGCTTCTCTATAGTTCGCTTTTGAAAGGGACTTCTTAATCTCAAATGAAAACAGTCGCAACGAGTTGTTGTCCGAAAGGCGATTGAATTCAATTACATTCTTTTGCCAATCATCGAGTGGAAGGTAGAAACCAACCATGTCAGGGTGGATCCATTCGTTATAGCCAGCCTTTGTCGAATTCTCGTGTTTTATCGTCTTCGTGTATATGGCTCGACCACGATTAAATGAGGGATTAGAGTTTGCGTAGTAGGCAAGTAACGGGTGAAGGTCTCGTTCATGATAACCGGTTTTGGCGGGAGCGGCTTTACCTTCAGCTTTCTCGATTCTATTAATTGTATCCGGAGCTAGTTCGGCTACGCGGCTCTTGAGAAAAAATCGAGCGGGACGTGATCCCACCTTAACAAACTTCGAATCTTGGTTATCTCTAACCTCTACGTAGATACGAGCCCCGAGACTGGCCCAAGGCGTCTTACCAGTAGTTGTCAGTCGGGCAGCGAGTCCGGTTTTTAGCCCGACCTCCCAAATGTCTTGATAAACCATTGGCTGTGGGGCTGTCTTCAGTACGTCAAAGGCCAAATCAAGAAACGAATAACTCATATTAATTGTGCCCTGCGGTACGATTTGAAAAGTATTCGGACTCGTCCGCGATGTATTCCCGCAAGATATTTAGATTGTCGCCGCAGTATAGGGTGTTCATGGGAACGCGATCCGGTTTTCAGGGATATTACATTATTGGCGTTTTTGGCGCAATAACTTTTGTCGGGCAAGGGCGGCGGCGGAGCCGCTTTGGTTCGGGACGGCTTCGGGAAAGGCGGAGCCTTTCCGCACATCATGGCGGCAAGCCGCGATCATGCATAACGCCTTTTGGAGAGGCGAGCCTCTCCGCTCTGCGATGCGGCGGAGCCGGGTTTGGATGATGGATCGGCGTGCGGGCGGAAATTTCTCTTGACCTGTATGTTGTGGGTATGATACATTCGTGTCGGTGCGGGAGAGGTGTCAACAAATTGGGATCGGTGGCTCGGGGCGAGGGGTGTTTGACATTGTTCAACTATTTAGGGGCTCGGGGCGGCCGGCGGCGGTTGCTGCGAACTTTTCCGCACCCGCCGGGCAAATCAGCCGCGTGTTTCAGTTGTTTCACTTGTTTCAGTTGTTTCACTCGTTTCAGTTGTTTCACTTGTTTCAGTTGTTTCAGAAACGCGCACTCTCCGCAAAAAATGAAACACTCCCAATGCGGAATACGCATGCGGAAGCCCGGACTCGAAGACTTCTACCACCCCGTCCGCCGAAGCGGCGGCCACCCCTCCTAAGCAAGGAGGGGGGCTTTAGGAATGCGGAAGCCTGCGCGTCAGCAAGGGCTTATCCTCCAATGCGATCTTCGAAATCTGGAATTTGGAATCTGGAATTCCCGCAGGCCGGGACTCAAAACTCAGCAACTCCGCAACTCTGCAACTCAATGCCGAGCTTAGCCGATGGCGGCTTCGGATTTGCCGCAGTGTTTGCCGAAGGCTTCGACGAGTGCCTGGGCGATGACCTGCGGCGGGCGGCCCTCGAGGTCGCGGCGCTCGAACATTTCAACGAGCTGGCCGTTCTTAAGGAAGCCGATCGCCGGCGAGGACGGTGCGTAGCCGGTAAAGAACTCGCGAGCCGTCTCGGTCGCATCAATATCGGCACCCGCAAAAACGGTGATCGCCCTGTCCGGCTTGGCTTCGCTGGCCTGCAGTGCCATCGCGATGCCCGGCCGCACGCCGCCGGCCGCACATCCGCAAACGGAGTTTACAACGACCATCAGCGTTCCGTCGGTCGCTTTTACCGCTTCGGCAACAGCTTCGCTGGACTTGGTCTCTTCGATGCCGAGGTCGGCGAGTTCGGCACGCATACCGTGGATCATTATTTCGGGATAAGGCATATTTTCTGCTCCTCTATATCTAAATATTTAACAAGCAAGGCCGCGATTTTCAATCTTGACCTTTTTGTCAAGTATCCGAGATGGCGGCTTCGGAGTCAAGCCCGAGCCTCGCGTTTGCCCATTGGGCGCGTATCCAATAGTATTGTTGCTTGGGCCGGGCCGCTCCCGCTCAACCGTTTGCCAATGGCGATCGAAACCGAGAAAAAGTACCGACTCGATAAGCCCACAATGGTCGCGATTGCGGACAGGCTTCGGGAACTCGGCGCCGAATTTATCACCGAGCGGTTCGAGCAAAATTTCATTTACCGCAATGGCATTCCGGACGAGACCAATGCCGTTCTCCGCATCCGCAAGATCGGCGAAAGCACCTTTCTCACATATAAAGAACGCATCAAGAACGACTCCGAGTTTAAGACCAAGATCGAACACGAGACGCTTGTCTCGGACGCCGAAGAGATGGAGTTCATCGTCGCAAAGCTCGGCTACAAGCTGGCCGTCGTTTACGAAAAGCACCGCAAGACATTTCACCTCGGCGACTGCGAGGTCGTGCTCGATGAGCTTCCCTTCGGGCAATATATGGAGATCGAGGGCGAACCCAAAGAGATACTTGAGGTCGAAAAAATGCTCGACGCCGAGGCTTATCAAGCCGAAACGCGGGGCTACTCGCGGCTGACCGTGAAATATGGCAAGGACGAGGACGGCATCAAAACGGCCCGCTTCGGGCGAGCCCGCTCTGCCTAAAAGCTCAGGTCCTCGCCGACGAACTCCGCCTGCGAATCGACCGGCTCGGCATTTCCTTGTGCGATTTTCTTGTAGGTCCCATCGGGCTTCAGCAATTTGGAATTGACGTTGTCGCGGAGATAAACGTCAAAGAATCGGTCGCGAAGATAGGTCTTGATCTCTTCGTCGAGCACCGGCACAACGACCTCGACGCGGCGGTCAAGATTTCGTTGCATCCAATCGGCACTGCCGAAATAGAACTCATCGGCTCCCGCATTTTTGAAGTAGAAAACGCGGCTGTGTTCGAGAAATCGCCCGACTACCGAACGAACGCGAATGTTCTCCGAAAGCCCCGGAACACCCGGCCGCAGCGAACAAATGCCGCGAATAATCAGGTCGATCTCCACTCCCGCGTTCGAAGCCTCATAAAGCGCTTCGATAAGGTCCTCATCGGTAAGGCTGTTCGCCTTCAAAATGATGCGAGCTTCCTTTCCGGCTTTTTTGTTTGCGGTCTCGCGGCGGACGAGATCGAAGAACCGCTCGCGAAGGTTTAGAGGCGCGACGAGCATTCGCCGGTAAGTATCCTGCTGCGAATATCCGGTCAGGAAATTGAAAAGATAGGTCGCATCCGCCCCGATGTCTTCATCGGCAGTGATCAGCCCTAGATCGGTATAAAGCTTTGCGGTAAAGGGATTGTAGTTTCCGGTCGCTATGTGGACATAGCGGGCAAGCTTGTCGCGTTCGCGGCGGACGACCAGCAGCACTTTCGAGTGCGTCTTGAGCGCGTTGATGCCGTAAACGACGTGAACGCCTTCGTTCTCAAGCCGCCGTGCCCATTCTATGTTGTTCTCTTCGTCAAACCGCGCCTTGAGCTCGACAACCGCTGTGACCTGCTTTCCTAATTGGCTGGCCCGCATGAGCGAGCGAACGACAGGTGAATCCTTGCCTGTGCGGTAAAGACAGATCTTGATCGCCTGCACATTCGGGTCTTCGGCCGCCTCAGCAAGAAAATCCGTTACCGCGGTGAATGATGTGAACGGATGATGAAGCAGAATATCCTGCTTCTTGACGGCGTCAAAAACACTTTTCTTGTCGTGAAGCACCGCCGGATGGACCGGATGAAACGGTTTGTCTTTGAGCGAAGGCCGCGGCAGCGAATAAAGCTGCATCAGGTCGGGAATATCCACAAACCCGTCGATCTTGTAAACGTCTTGATCCGTAAGGCCGATGCCCTCGGTCAGCACCTTCAGCATTCTATCCGGCATCGCCGATGAAACCTCCAGCCTTACGGGAAAGCGAAAGCGCCGTCGCTGAAGTTCGTGTTCAAGCGTCCGCATAAGGTCGCCAGCCTCGTCTTCGCGGATCTCGATATCTGCATCGCGGGTAACCCGAAAAAGAAACCCTTCGCCGGTCTTCATGTTCGGAAAAAGCTCCCGGGCGTTTGCCGAGATCACCTCTTCGATAAGTGTGAAACGGCCTTTCTTTTCGCTGATCGGCACGAGCCGCGGGACGCTCGGCGGCAGCTTGATGCGAGCAAACCGCTTCTGCCGGAATAGGTGACGCAGGTTCTTTTGCGTGAGCTGCCGATTGGGCTCGATGAAGATGCCGATGTTGACGCTAAGGTTCGAAATATACGGGAACGGGTGGCTCGAATCGACCGACTGCGGCGTCAAAATCGGGAAAAGGTTCTCGCGAAAATACTTGTCGAGCTTCCGACGCTCCTTTATCGGCAGCGATTTGTAAGGCTCGATGGTGACGCCGGTGGCGGCAAGCTCCGGCAGGACGGATTGCTGAAGACATGCCACCTGTTTTTTGAGCATCGGGCGGAGCCGGCGGCCGATCTCGGAAAGCTGGTCGGCGGGCATCATCCCGTCCGGCGAAGGATCGACGATGCCCTCTTCAAGCTGTTCCTTAAGGCCCGAGACACGGATCATGAAGAACTCATCGAGGTTGGTCGAGAAGATCGAAAGGAACTTGAGCCGTTCGAGCAGAGGCTGCTCCTCGTTAAGAGCCTCGTCGAGCACGCGGCGGTTGAACTCAAGCCAGCTCAACTCGCGGTTAAAAAGACGCGGTTCCTCAGGCGCGGCCATTTCGGTTTTTGGTTTCGGCCGGGCGGTCGGTTTCGGCTTTGTCGGGGTTCGTTTTCGCAAACGCGTGTTAGCTGGGCGTTCCATAAGCGTAATTCTTCATTATAGACCGCCGCGACGAGTTGATGATGTTAATTCGATGTTACAGAGTTGTTACGTGCGAGACAAGGTTCAGGGTTTTATCGTGACCGGAGTTCCGATCGGTATCGCGTCAAAAAGTGCCTGCATTTCGTTATTCTTGAGAGCAATGCAGCCTTCCGTCCAGTCGCTTTTCTCGCCGCCGCCGTGAATGTAGATCTCGCCGCCGAGCTTCGTCTTTTGTGGAGGCATTCGCTTTTCATCGGTGGCATCGGCGATCGCTCGATGCTCCTCCTCCGAGATCAAGCCCTCGGCAAAGCCGCGTTCGGCATCTTCGCGAGACGGATAACTAATTCCGAGGGAAAGGAAGAATCGGCTTTCGGGATTCTTGGTGAAGACGTAAAAGTCACCTTCGGGCGTACGCCCGTCGCCCTCGATCGCCTTGTCGCCATCGGGAGCGAGCCCAAGCCCGATACCAAATTCAGCGATCAGCAGTTCGCCGTCAAACACCGCGAGCTTTCGTTTTGCCTTTTCGATGACGATCCACGGTGCCTCCATAGCTGGAAACTGCACCTCGGCGTCGTTCCCGACCTGATCATTCATAAAATATTTAGCGGCCGCGAAGATCGGCCCAAATGCAAGGAACGCTGCGGCGGCGACGATCAACTTCCTCATCACTTCACCGCCGCCCGGACCGCATCGGCCTTCCTGCGAAATTCGCCGGCGAATTCGCTCTCCCCTTGCCGTTCCCAAAATGCGGCGAGCCTTTCATATCGCTCGGCCGGGTCGTAATTCATCGCCCAGGCGAGCTTTGCCATGCACTCGGGGCAACTATCGACCGGTCGTCTGTCCGTCTCGGCGAGGTGATTTGTGCCCGACATCAGGCATTCATACTTTGTGCAATGCCGCATCGAGAACATATGCCCGGTCTCATGCATCGCGATCTTGAGCGTACGAAACAACAGCCGGTCCTTCGGATTGTCAGCCTCAAGGATAATGTCGTCCATCCGATAGAGCGACCAAACGCCGACCCGCCTTTCGAGCGATGCCTGCCCAAAAACGAATGACCACGTATCGCCGGGATATAAGTCATAGTTCGTGAACGCGATCAATGCCGCCGCATCATCTTTGAGCATCTTTGGAAGCACGTCATCGATGAAATGCTGTGTCCTTATCTGGTCCCGCGGCGGGTAACCGGCCTTCCGTTTGAGATCTGCGGGAACTTTGCCAAGCCCGCGGTCGGCCAAAAGCTTGACCGGCAAGCTATAGAAAGCCCGCATATATTCGGCGGTCAGCCGTATCGCCTTTCGCTGCTCGCCGGTGAACCGGCCGATCGGCTGAATGTAGATCGTGCGGCGTTGGTCGGTCGGCAATGTCGGGCCGGAGGCGATGTATTGCTCGAAGGTCTCTCCGGGCTCGCTCTGCGTTTGAAGCCAATCTCCGTCGAGGACCTTCATCGGCTTAAAGAACCCCGTTACCGCATCGCGTTGCCGCTTCAACTGCTCGGTTCGGGCGTCCGTCGGCGGCTCGGAAACAACATCAGCCGTCGGAGCATCTTGCTGTGTGCAGGAGACTGCGAAGGCCGCGGCCATCAAAAATACGGCTTGGAATGTGGAAGCCCTTTTCATATTTCAACTGCTTTCGGTGATCGTTACCCGCCGCGGCCCTTCGCCGCTGCCTTCGATCGACACTTCAAACACCCGCGACGGGAACCTATAGCCGCCGAGGCGCTCGGCCCACTCGATCATGACGACGGCATTCTCCTGTTCAACCATCTCATCCAACCCGACCCCAAAAGCGGCATCGCTGCCCTCTTCTAACCGCCAAAGATCGATGTGGTAAACGTCTAGCTCATCTGTCCGATAAAGATTGACGAGAGTAAAGCTCGGGCTCGTCACTTCATCGATGTCGAAATCAAGGGCGTTCAATACGCCTTTTGTAAAAAGCGTCTTCCCCGCACCGAGTCCTCCATGGAGCAAGACGGCGTCACCGCCGTGGAGCTGACGGCCAAGCTCTTCGCCAAGCAGAAAGGTCGCCTCGGGCGATGGGCAAACGTGCGTTTCCATTATTCGATCGGGAACCCTATCTGCGAGAACCATGAGTGCTTGTCCCAATAGCCGTGCTGCTCGATGATCTTGCCGTCGCGAAACCGAAAGAAGCCGCAGCCGCGTATCTCGAAACTCCGTCCGGTCGGCTGATGGCCCGCGAACTCGCCTGTCCAAGTTCCGCCGCCGACCCATTCCCATGCGGCCCGGTCGCCGTCACCAATAAGGTTTTCAACACGCGACCACGCATCCGGAAATGCCGCAAAGAACGCATCGTTCCCGGCCCTGATCGCGGCCTTTCCAACGTCCGGCTCGCCGATCGCCACCTGCAGGTTCACCGCGTCATCGGCGTAGCACTCCGCAACGGCATCGCCATCGCACCGCTGAAAGGCATCGATCCATTTTTGTAGAAGTTCCTTCGATTCCATCGTTTTTCGTACCAGCTATTAGCTTTAAGCTATTAGCTCTAAGCCAGACCTTCAGGCTAAAAGCTAACAGCTTACGGCTTACAGCTTGACACTAATCTTTCTCTAATTCTGCAAAGACCTCCGTCAAACACTCGCGGACATCCGAGGCGGTCATCACGCGTTTGCCGAATTTCTTTTCAGCAATGTCACCTGCCATACCGGCAATGTAAACCGCCGCGACGACCGTCTCGAAAATGTCTATCTCCATCTTCGCCGCCTGTGCGACAAACCCGGCAAGAATACCGGCAAGCGTATCGCCGTTGCCCGCTTTACCAAGGCCGGAATTCCCTGTCGGGTTGACGACAACTCGGCCGTCGGGATGGCCGATCAACACTCTTTCGCCCTTGAGCACGAGAATGACGTCGTGCGTCTGTGCGAACTCGCGAACTGCAGCGACCCGGTCTTTGATCTTGCTCCCCTCCTTACGAAGGTGGGGTGGCGGCGTTTCGCCGACGGGGTGGTTCTCTTCATCGCCAAGCAGCCGCAAAAACTCGCCCTCGTGCGGAGTCAGTATCAGTGGCGGCAAGTCGCTCCCCTCCTTACGAAGGAGGGGTGACGCTTTAGCGTCGGGGTGGTTCTCGGCAATTTCCGCGTTGAAGAACCACAGAGCTCCCGCATCAACGATCACCGGCGTGGTTCGCTCTTCAACTAGCTTTCGGACGAAGCTTTCGATCGCCTTGTTGTTGGCGTCGAGGCCGCAGCCGACCGCGATGGCATCAGCGTTCTTAAGTTCGGAGTCGTCCGCCGTTGGGTCGAGCGTTTGCAAGATGACCTCAGGCAGAATTCGGCTTGCGATCTCGGTCTTCGTATCTGCCGGACAGGCAAGCGTCACGAGTCCAACGCCCGAACGCATCGCCGCATTCGCTGCCAAAACCGCCGCTCCGGCATAATTCTCCGACCCGGCTATCAGCAAAGCATGCCCCCGTTTGTTCTTGTACGAATTTGACGAAAACCCAGTGCGTTCAAGCCATGTCGCCGCATCTTCCCTTTCGGCTAAATAAAGCTGCGACGGCTGTTCGTCGATCAACTCCTGCGGCGAGCCGATACTCGCAACGATTAACTCACCATTGAATCGACTCGCCGGAGCTAACGCGTTGGCCGCCTTCGGAGAAGTAAACGTTACTGTCGTATCCGGAAAGAAATGCCAACTGTTTGGTCTCGATTCATCAGCACCAAGGCCGGTAGGAAGGTCAACTGAAATCAATGCTATTTCGTGGAATCGCCGGTTCAAATTGCTCCAGAACGTTTCCAGAATAGGACCCATCGGCCCCTCCAACGGCCCCCTAAACCCTGTTCCGAATATCGAATCCACAACAGCGTCTATCCTTGTTATTGCGAAATCGTAGATAAATTCGCTAAACCAATCTCGCGATGAGGCTTCGTCTCGATTCACCTGTTCGAACCGAAAGCGATAGCCCGTTTGAGCGAGTGTTGCGACTGAATCAAAGTTTGTTCGCGCATCACCTTTGATTTCGATTACGTTACCAAACAGCACCAAGTAAATTGACGCTCCGTTCGTCCAAAGTATCCTGGCCAACGCCGCGCCATCCCCACCATTGTTGCCTTTGCCGCAGAGGATAAGTATCCGCTTCCCCTTTACCGAGCCGCCGAGTTTTTCGGTTATGACGCGGGCGACGGCGTGGGCGGCGTTTTCCATCAGGATGATGGACGGAATTCCGTAGCGTTCCGTCGTCAGGCGATCGACCTCGCGCATTTCTGCCGCTGTGAGAACCTTCTGCATCAACGATAATTTAGCACAGGTGCCATTCCGCAATCATCGCCGTGCGAGGTCCGGGATGACGGCAATCAGCCCCATCACATCAAAGCGCACAAAAAAAGACCGCGTCCCTTTCGACGCGGCCTAATGACCTCAAAACACTGAAAATTGCGTAAAGCTCTCCCTACCTCGTGGACCGCCTTTTGCTTGCCACTGTGCTTTACAACCGTTGTTATCCGTTCACTTAATAAAAAGGTGCATTCGCCCTGAGATTCCAAAAAGCGGAAAAGCCCGGATCATTCAAGCAAAAATTGATTCCTTCGGCAAAAGCTCCGGTGTCGGCCGCACGTGAGCCGCCGGGGTTCGCTCATATCTGAACGCCACACCGTTTTGGCCAAGAGCCTTGAGTGTCGCATTAAGGCCGTTCAGCCGGTCCGCTCTTTCATCGGTGCCCATCACAAAAAACAACTTCCTTTCGCTGTCTTTCAGCTTTGCGATACTACCTTTCTCCGACCAGCTTGTGCGGGTGCCGCCCAGTATAGCTCCCGAAAAAATGTCCGGATACCGCTGAACTAAGGCCCAACCAATATCACCGCCCATCGAAAAGCCGAAAATTATCACACGCGAAGTATCGGCAACGCCCTGTCTTTTCAATCGCTCTAGATCTGCCAAGATTCGATTTTCGTATCGATACGTCGCGGCCTCGAACCCCTGCGATGACCAGTCCTTCTCCGTCGCGGCCTCGGGAGTGATGATCGATATGAATGGCGGCAATTCGCTAAAGACCTCTTGATAGAGGTCGTAATACATCGACGCCTCGGCCCCGGTTGCGGGTAAAAACACAACTACCGGATACTTTTTCGCACGCGTCGCATTTCGCGGAAATTCGATCCTGCTCGGTTCGCCTAGCTCCGACTGAAACCCATCGGCAACGGTGATCACCCGCGGATAAACGGCAGGAGCTTTCGGTCTAGTTCGATCAGCAGTCGGCCGCTTCTGGGTAAATGCCGTTCCCGCCGTCACTGGCACTATCATGAAACAAAGTAATACGAGGAAAAAGTACTTCATTTTCATCAACCAGCAATTAAAATGTTAAGAATGAGGTTAAAGCTTGTTCGCCCTTGCCCTCTACCAAGGCTAGATCAAATATGGTGGTCCCGGCTGGATTCGAACCAGCGGCCTTCCGCTTAGGAGGCGGACGCTCTATCCAACTGAGCTACGGGACCGCGAAGCCCCCGTCAGGGCGACGGAGGCTGAAAATTTGAAACGGTGTGGCGAGGCATCGCAAAGCAACTTGCGTCGGCCCAAGCCATGGGTCCGGTGCACCGCCTTCACTCTAGCTGTCGTAGTTTATCAGAGCCTTCACATCATATCCATTAAATTTGGACCGGCCGCCGAGGAAGTCCAGTTCGACCACAAAGTGGAGTCCGGCTACGATGCCGCCCATGCCCTCGACGAGGTCCACGACCGCCTTTGCCGTTCCGCCCGTGGCGAGCAGGTCATCGACGATCAGAACCCGGTGGCCTTCGCCGACGGCGTCGCGGTGCATTTCAAGCGTGTCTTGCCCGTACTCAAGGTCATAGGAGACCGAAACGGTGTCCGCCGGCAACTTCTTCGGTTTGCGGACAGGCACGAAGCCGGCTCCGATCTGATAGGCGATCGGTGTCGCAAAAATGAAACCGGATTCAATGCCGATCACCGTGTCAATATCGAGCCCGCGGCATTGCTCGACCATTGCGTCGATTGCCTGCTCCAAGCCCGCCGGCGTCCTTTAGCAGCGTCGTTATGTCATAAAAATTGATGCCCGGTTTCGGAAAATCGGGCACCTCGCGAATAAGGCTCTTAAGGTTATCCATATGATGAAAAATAACTATCGTTCGATCCTAAATGTCGAAAATATATCGTCAGTCTCCTCTACGAGTTCTTCGACCTCGGTTACCGCGAATATGCCGGGCCGGCCGCAAGGTCGTGTTTGAAGCCTTCCACCGCCTTGTCCGGCCCTTGGGCAAACGCCTCGACGCGTCCGTCCTCAAGGTTGCGGACATAGCCCTTGACCTGATGCTTCGCTGCCGACCGCTGTGCAAAATAGCGATAGCCGACGCCCTGAACCAATCCGCTGATCAAAAACCTGCGTGCGATCATCTCCATTCTGCGGATCAGCCAAGTGCCTCGATGCATTCCGCGAGCGGTCGCTTCCGGCACGTGAATATATGCGAACCGCCTAGGTTGCGTTCGACCTCTCCGGCCGAGCGAAGTTCCTCGGCCAACGCCACGAAGTCCTTCGGCTCATCCGTTTCGAACGAGAACAGATACTCGTACTCGCCAAAGCCCAGACCGTGCGTCATGTGTATCTTAATGTTCGGGAAACGCCGGCCGACCATCATACCGTCCTCAATCAAGGCTTCGCGTTCCTCGGCCGGTTTCTCATACCATTCCCGGCCTTTCGCGCAGGGGTAAAAGAAATGGTATGCCTTCTCGCCGGCGTTCACATGAAACCGATCCTCGGTGCTTTCGCTGACAAAAACCCGCTTTTTCGTGACGCCCAAGTAAGCGGCAGCGGTTATCAGATGGCTCCCGAGCCCCGTACGGTTCATCTTTGCGGTCATTTCCTGAAGCCGGTCCATGGAGCGGCCTATCCGCCAGAACATCAGGTCGGCTTTTGAATCGAACCCGACCAAGGAATACGGAAATACGAGAAAATCGTCTCTGAAATCATCAAAGACCGAGATGAACTCCTGCGAAAGCTCACTTTTTCGCCCGCCGTCCAGCTTTCTCCAGTCCGCATCGGCCTTGAGGAAAAGAAAGCTGACGAACTGCTTTTCTATCTGTGCCGAGGTCCGCGATTCGACAGAATCGTCAACAAGCCGAAGCCCGCTTTGTTCGGCCGCGTCACGTTGTTTGTTGACCAATTCTATCGGCACTTTCGCTTTCCCCTCCCGGACTCCAACAATTTTGCCAAGTTTACCGGGCATTGTCCAAAGCGTGCGGCCGCCCGGATTTACATCTCGTTGATTTAGTGCCAGAATTGCCGTGTGCGAAAGTGTGTCCTTGCAGCACTGATGATCATTATTGGCGTTTCGGCGGCCAATGCCCAGCAGCGTCCGCTGATCACGGACGACATCGACATCACTCCCGCCGGAGCTCTCGAGATCGGCGTCGGCGTCGATTTCATTCAGAACGCGAAGTTCCCGCTTTCGGGCCTCAAGGGCGACCTCACCCGCGTCGGCGACATTCGCATCCGGCAGGGACTTGCCCCGAACGTTGAGATCCAGATCGAGGGCACGATCCAAAATTATCTTGCGATCAACTCGGCATCGAATCCATCGCCGATTCCGCTCAACGTCACGGGCAATTCGACCAACGACTTCAGCGATTTCACCATCTCGGCGAAGATAAAGCTGCTAAACGAAACGAAATACTTCCCGGCGATCGGAACGAAGTTTGGCTTTCAGATGCCGAATACCGACCAGGCCCGCGGCATCGGGACCAACCAGATAAACGTTTTCTCTAAGATCATCGCGCAGAAGAAGTTTGGCAAGCGGGCCGGCCGCGATCCGCTCGTCAACCTTTATGGCAACATCGGCCTTGGCATTATGGGAGCTCCGCTCAACACATTTTCGCAAAATGACGTTTTGCTGTATGGCCTGGCGGGGATCGTGCGGGTCAATGACCGGATCAACCTCGTCGCCGAGATCAATGGCCGCGAGAATACACGCAGCGGTAATGCACCTTTGGGGACAGAAAGCGTCGGTGAGTTTCGCGTCGGCACGCAGATACGCGCGTCTGGCCTGCGGTTCGATACGGCAGCCATCTTCGGCCTTACCCGTTTCAGCCCGCGAAGCGGCGTCACCTTTGGCGTCACCTACGAATCGCCCGCCTTCATCCCCATCGCTAAATAGCCCTGATATTTATCGGCCCGTTCCCTTTTCCGAGCCCCGGTGCGGTTCTTATAGCTTCATTTACAAAAGCCTTCGCTACCCGAACCGCCTCCGGCAATTCTTTCCAAGCGCCAGATTCGCCGCGATCGCCGACGATAGAATACAGCCCGTGCCGTGGGTCGAGGTCGTTTCGATGTATTCGCCCGCGATCTCATGCCTGTCGCCATTGATGAACAGATGATCGACCGCGATTGCGGGATCGGAGCCCGGAATGCGGTGGCCGCCTTTTATCAGAACACAGCGGGCACCAAGTTCGTGCATCACCTCGGCAGCTCGGTCGAGGTCGTCATCGGCTTCGATCGCAATTCCCGCGATCCGCTCCGCCTCGGCAAGGTTCGGTGTTACGACCGCCGCCATCGGAAAAAGCCGCCGCGTCAGCGATCGAAGTGCAGAATCATCGATCAGGTCAAAACCTGAGGTCGAACGAACCACCGGATCGACCACCAGCGGCACGTCACTTATCTTGCCGAAGAACCCTCGCAACCGCCTCGATAACCTCGGCCGAAGGGAGCATTCCCGTCTTTACCGCTCCAAGCGAATAATCGTCCAGTATCGGCATTATCTGCCGCTCGACCACCTCACCCGATTGATTTTCCGAACCGAAAACGCCTTGCGTGTTCTGATATGTGAGCGAGGTCACCGCCGCTGCCGGAAAGCACCCGAACGCGGCAAATGCCCGGACATCGGCTAGAATCCCCGCCCCGCCTGAAGGGTCAAGCCCGGCGATGCTCAAACAGACTTTCTGAAGTTCTTTCATTGAATTATCACTTCGCCCGAGCCGCAAACTCTCTGATCCTTTCCGGTGTGCTCAAAGCTCGAATCGCGGCAACTCCGCCGCTCCGGTCGCCAATACCCGCTCGAGATCGTTCAATCGATATTCCGCCAAGAGCGATCACCGGGAAACCTTCGAATTTCTCAACGGCTGCTCGAAGCCTCTCAATCCCCTTCGGTTCGCCTTTTCCCGGCGACGCGAAAACGGGGCCGAATGTCGCAAAGTCCGCCCCGTCGTTCTGTGCCCCCAAGAGTTCGTCTTCGTTGTGGCAAGAAACGCCGATCAGGATTTCAGGGCCGAATGACCTTCGTACCGCGTCAGCCGGAAGTCCGTTTGCCGGCAAATGAACGCCGGCCGCTCCAGCGGCGATTGCGATATCCGGCCGGCCGTTAACGATCACGCCCAACCCGCTTCCCTTCGTTGCCGAAACGACCACCCGAGTCAATTCAAAAAGCAGCTTCGCCGAAAGCCGCTTCTCGCGTATCTGGAAAAAACCCAACGCCGGACTCCGCAGCGGCAACCGCATTCGCTCGTATCCGGGCAAGCTGCTCGCCAAAGTTCGAGGCCTCCGCAAGCCCTTCTGTTATCGGGTAAATTATCGGCCCGGAAAGCATATCTAGTTTTCCGGTTTGGGCGGCTTGCCCTGAAGCAAAGCGACGCTTTGACGAAAATGAACGATCTCCCAGAGAGCGATGAAGAGGTTCAGGACACCGAGACCGGTGACAGCACCGCGGACCCAATTGGACGCAACTGTCCGCTGAAGAACAGGATAGCCAGTCACGTCCGTTAAGTAGACGAGCAGATAATTCTCACTCCAGAGTCCGAACATCGTGTCCCATGGAGCCAGAATGAGATAAACGCCGAGCAGGATGCACAGCGTGATAAAGAAAATGACGGTAAGTCTTTCGACCATACCGTCAAAGTATAACGCCGGAAACCGTGACAAACAACCGAATCAGGCAGCGACGGACATCCGCTCAAGCCGCTGAGAAACATCGCGAAAACCGACGTTCTCGATATAGACTTTTTCGAAGAACGCCGCCGCAGTTCGCGTATCGCCATCGCTTTCGCAGGAGTGTGCGTACTCGTACCAAAGCCCTTGCTGCTCCTCCGGCGAGAGCCCTTTAACCTCAAGCGCCCGCTCATACCACGTGCGCGCCAGGTGCGGCTTACCGATGCTCATAAAGCAATGCCCCAGCATATTCGCACACGAATAGAAGCGCCGGGTCCCGTCATTCGGCCCGACCAAGCCGGCGGCGTCCTGAAATTCGCGGATCGCCTCTTCGGCAAGCCCCATTTCCTGATAGGCGATCGCCGTGCTGTAGTGAGTTTCAAAATCGTCAGAGGTGTCCTGGTCGATCGGGTCGAGGCCAAGATCCGAAAAAAGGTCATCCATCTCTGTAGCGGACGTTGCCGTTTGACGGACGACTCGCCGTTGGCGAGTCTGCCGGTTCGAACGCCGCTCGGTTCGACTCCGTTGCGAGACGCCTGCCCGCTTGATCGTCTCAAACAGCTCTTCAACCTCTGGCGTTGAGCCGAATTCGCGTTTTAGGTCCCCAGCCGCACTCAACGCAAGATCGTTATAACCGCTTTTGAGATAGAACTTTATGCTATCGATCTCACGCGAAAGCCGGTCCTGCAATTCTGCGTCCGTTTTCGCCATTGGGGTACCTGGCTCCGTTCGTCTGAGCCTCGGCGGTCTTTGCGTCCCAGCAGGTTCGGTCGCAGTTCCTTGGTTTCAAAACCGAACGAGGCCTCGAGCACTTTCGATGCAGCCGGCTGAACCATTCCAGGTCTCGGAAGCCATGCCGAAAAATCGTGCGTCGAACGAATTCGAAAATGTATTCGAATCCTCAAATCCGTGTAGCTCGTTGATCTCCGCAAGCCGCTGTGCGAGATAAACCTCATTCGGGCAAAGCATCGTCAATTGCATCAAAGCCGACCGCTCGTCTTCGACCGCTTCCGCCTCTCGAGCTGCCGAGGCAAGAAGTTTGAGCAGTTCCGTATAACGCTTTTCGTCCTTTTGCCATGATGCCACCGAGACATCGAGGCGCAGAAGGTCAAGGTTCATCGGGACACGCTCACGAAGCCGTTCTACATGGTAGGCGAGTTCGTCGACCCTCTAATCGGCGACAAGGTGCTCCGAGGCCGCAACGAGGGTTCTGATCGCCGACGAATGATCCTCATTTTCGAAGTAGTGCGTTGAAAGCTCAAGCAAGAGCGGGTAGCTTGATGGCTCGGCAGCAACCAGCAAATTCAGCGTCGCCTCGGCCTCAGACGAACTGCCGTCTGCTAGCTCACACTCAAAAAGCAACTTGCCGATCTCGGCATCGCCGGGCTCTTCACGATAAATGCCGGCCACCATTTCTCGTGCCTCGTTGCCGGAACCCTGTGCGTTCTTGAAACCGACCATTGCTCGAAGGGCCAAGGCCGAAAATCTATCTGCGGCAACCGCGCGACGAAAGGCATTCTCAGCATCTTCGATCCGCCCCGCGCGCTGGTGCCGTTCACCCATTTCGACGAAAGCCGCGACAGCCTCGGCCGCATCGCCTTCGCCAAGATACGATTCTCCGACGTGCTCGAGGACGTCGGTATTCTTGGCGTCCAAAGAGGCGATCTGCTTCCAGATCGCAAGGGCCTCGACCTTGCGCCCGTTTTTTTCGTAATCCTCAGCAAGGGTCACGTAATGCGACTTAGCCTCAACTACGGAACCCTTTTGCCGATAGAGTTCGGCAAGCTGAGCAGACATGTCGGGTGTCAGCGGCGCGATCCGGCTCATTTTGTTGTAAACCGCTATCGCCTTTGCAGCAAATCCTTGGCCGCTGTAATGGTCGGCAACGTTTCGGAAGCATTTAAGAGCGGAGTCCTTGTCGTTGTCTTTTACATAAAGATCGCCGAGCATGTTGAGAGTTACGACATCGGTGTGATCCTGGGTAGTTACCCTTCGGTATTCGCCTATTGCCGCGCGGATCTTTCCCTGTGAGAGATACTTTTCCGCATTTCGCATTGCGAGTTTCTTATCGAACGCCATTATTTTGCCTGAGAAGTGAATTTCGTTCGTATCCCGAATGGTGAGAAAACGGGAGTCGTGCCCGCATTGCCAGGTGGGCAGGAGAAGGCTCGCCTTCATATAGCACTTTACAGACTGTGCAAATTTGTGTCAATCATTTTTTGACATTTTTTGTAATTGTTAAACTCACTCGAAGGCTTTTCGGAAGCTTTTGATTTTTGCGTGTTTAGGATTTAGGCTAACGTTTCGCTTGTCGGTGTTTATCATGAGTGATGTAAGTGCAGTTATACTTGCCGGCGGAAAGGGCACGCGACTGCGGCCGCTGACGGTCTTTACGCCAAAGCCGATCGTTCCGATGATGAACCGGCCTTTTTTGGCGTTCCAGCTTGAAATGCTTGCGGCGGCTGGCGTCGAAAAAGCCGTCCTTTCGCTTAGCTACCAGCCAAACAAGATCGAAGACGCGATCGGCGACGGTTCGCAGTACCGCTCAAAGGTCAGCTTTGTGACCGAGCCGAATCCGCTCGGCACAAGCGGTGCGTTTCGTTTTGCGGCGGACGAAACCTCGCAGACCTATGTCGTCCTAAATGGTGACATACTTACGGATATCGATCTTGCGAAAGTGCTCGATCAGCACCGCACTACCAAGGCGGACGCGACCATCGTTTTGGTCGAGGTCGAAGATCCGACACGCTACGGGCTCGTCGAAACAGACGCCGACGGGCGCGTCGAACGCTTTCTCGAAAAGCCAAAGGCCGAGGACGTCCCGAACCTCCGCTCGCGGAACATCAATGCCGGAATTTACATCTTTGGACGCTCGGTGCTTGATCTTGTCCCGCACGGCGAACACTCCTCGTTCGAATTCAATATTTTCCCGGCGATGCTAGAAAAGGGGCTGAACTTCCGTTCATATTTGCTCAGCAACGGATATTGGCGGGATATTGGCAACCCGGCCAGCTATCTTCAGGCTCATATGGACTTTTTGGCGGGGAAGATTGGAGTTTCTCGACCCGAAAACTCGATTCGCAAAGCGAGATCGCGACCGCCGCATCGGTCGATGGTGTTTCGCTCATCGGCGAGGGCTGCGTGATAAAGCCGAATGCTACCGTGCGAAATTCGGTCCTCGGCCCAGGGGTGATGCTCGAAGAGAAAGCCGTTGTCGAGAACTCCGTGATCTGGGCACATACGCGGATCGCCGCCGGTGCCGCAGTTCACGGCTCGATCGTCGGGCGAAGTTCGTTCATCGGCAGAAGCAGTTCGATCACCGACGGTACCGTGCTCGGTGACAAGGCCACGATACCGGACTACTCCGTCACCTAGAAACTTTCGAAATGCCCGAATTACCCGAGGTCCAACTCGTTGCCAGCCATCTTGACCTGCTCGTCCGCGGCCGCCGGATCGAGCATGCAATGCTCCACCGCCAGCGGCTAGCACCCGCATTTGCGCCTGACGATTTCAACGCCCTGCTTGCGAATGCCCGCATCAACTCAATTCGCCGTCGCGGAAAACATATTCTTTTTGAACTTGATAACAAACGTACGTTGATCGTTCATCTTCGGATGAGCGGCCGTTTCTCGATCGCCGCCGCGGGCAGCGAACCGCCGCGGTTCACACACGCCCAGTTCGAACTCGGCGGCGAGACGCTCAACTTCAGCGATCAGCGGCACTTCGGGTTCATGAACATCGTCCGGAGCGATGAACTCGGCGCCGCAAAGGAGCTTTGCAAACTTGCTCCGGAACCTTTCGGCAAGGATTTCTCGGTCGATTATCTTCGGTCGAAACTCAAGGCCTCATCGCGTCCGATCAAGGAGTTTTTGCTCGACCAAACGAAGGTCTGCGGGCTCGGAAACATATACGCCGCGGAGGCGTTGTTCGAATCCGGCATCGACCCGCGAAAGCGTGCGAACCGGCTAACAAAGCCGAAGACCGAACTTCTCCACTCCGCGATTCTCGCCGTTCTTGCTCGCGCCATTGAATCAAGCCGTTCTGTTCCGGTCGAGCCCGGAAATATCGGCGGAAATTTTTATGGCGAACAGGATTCGCCCGATTGGCGCGTTTACGGCCGCGAGGGCGAGGAATGCCCTGCATGCGGCGAGAGCATCGTTAGAATAAAGCAAGCAGGACGCTCGACCTTCTTTTGCCGGAGGTGCCAACGCTGAATCCTTGACACTCGGCCGCGAAAGTCGCATTATTCGGTATTACACCGTGGTGAGTTATTGCGACTTGCGACCACGTTAAATAAACTGCTAAACAGCTTGCGACAATCGATCTGAAATCTGAGGTCTCGCTGTTTGGCGAGGCCTTTTTAGTTATGAGAGATTTTCGTGAATTGCTTGCTTCGGACAGCGTTTTCGTTTTTGACGGAGCGGTCGGCACCCGGCTTTACGACAAGGGCGTTTACATCAACCGCAGCTACGACGAGCTCAACCTGACCTCACCCGACCTTGTCCGCGAGGTCCACGCCGAATACGTAAAGGCCGGAGCGGACGTGATAGAAACAAATTCATTTGGTGCAACGCGGCACAAGCTTCAGCAATACGGCCTCGAATCGCGGCTCCGCGAGATCAACATCGCCGCCGCCCGCCTTGCCCGCGAAGCTGCGGGTGACAAAGCATTTGTCGCCGGTGCGATCGGCCCGCTCGGGCTTCGGATCGAGCCCTTCGGCCCGACATCGTTCGAAGAAGCACGAGCTCTTTTCCGCGAGCAGGCAGAGGCTCTGCTCGAAGGCGGCGTCGATCTATTCATTCTGGAGACTTTCTCCGAACTGTCAGTGATCGAACAGGCCATCCTTGCCGTAAAGGAGATCTGCGATCTTCCTATCGTCGCCCAGATGACGATCCAGGACCATGGCAAAACAAGTTTCGGAACCGCGCCGGAGACGTTCACCGCAGAGCTCGAAAGACTCGGTGTTGACGTCATCGGACTCAACTGCGGAATGGGCCCGACCCACGTTCTCTCAGCACTGGAAAAGATGCGGGCCGTGACCTCGCTCCCGCTTTCCGCCCAGCCGAACGCCGGGCTTCCCCGCGACGTCCAGGGCCGCCAGTTCTACATGGGCTCGCCCGAATACATGGCGACCTTTGCAAAACGTTTCGTCCAGGCCGGAGCGAACTTCGTCGGCGGCTGCTGCGGCACAACGCCGACCCACATCAAGCTGATCGCCGATGCGATCCGCTCGATCAGCCCGCGACAGCTTCACCAATCGGCGGCCGTAAAGCACGTGAGCGTCACCGAACTCAAACCCGAGGATGTTTCGGTCGTCTCACCAGAGGAACGCTCACGCTGGTCTGCAAAGATCGCCCGCGGCGAATTCGTCACCTCGGTCGAAGTGCTCCCGCCTAAGGGCTGCGACGCTCAGGCGACGCTCGATTCGATCCGTTTGCTGAAAGAGGCCGGAGTTGACGCGGTTAACATTCCCGACGGCCCGCGGGCCCAGACTCGGATGTCCGCTCAGGCGACGGCCGTCCTCGTCGAACGCGAGATCGGCATCGAGGCCGTGCTCCACTACTGCTGCCGCGACCGGAACCTGCTCGGAATGATGTCCGACCTGCTCGGGGCCGCGGCTCTCGACTTACACAACCTTCTCCTGATCACCGGTGACCCGCCGAAGATGGGCCCTTACCCCGATGCGACGGCGGTCTTTGACATTGACGCCATCGGCCTGACCAATATGGTCAATAAACTCAACCACGGTCTCGACATCGGCAATAACCCGATCGGAAAACCGACTGCGTTTTCGATCGGCGTCGGCGTGAATCCCGGTGCGGTAAACATCGATGAGGAGATCCGCAGATTCGAGTGGAAAGTCGAGGCCGGTGCGGAATATGCCATCACCCAGCCCGTTTTTGACACCGAGCAGCTTCGGTCGTTCATCGACCGCATCGCCCACGTCAAGATCCCGATCGTCGCCGGCATCTGGCCGCTCGTCAGCTTCCGCAATGCCGAGTTCCTGCACAACGAGGTGCCGGGTGTGAACGTCACGCCCGAGATACTCGATCGGATGCGGGTCGCTTCGGAGAAAGGAAAGGACGAGGCACGCGAGGAAGGCATCAAGATCGCTCGCGAATCCTTGCTCGAGGTGCGGGATGTCATCGCAGGCGTTCAGGTTTCAGCTCCGTTCGGTAACGTCAAATACGCTTTGCAGGTCTTCGGGGCTTTGCCGGAATTTGAACGAGGCCGGATCAGCGCAGATAGTGCAGGCATGATTGTTTAACATGGTTGACTTTCATTTCGACTCTGCATTATCATCGGAATTGGCCGGCAACGGCTATACAATCATCCGGGAGAATCTCACTATGCCAACCCCCTCGATCAAACCTATACTGTACAGATTTTATTAGCAATCTCGGTCGCCGCACTTTTTCCATTCCCACGATATCCCAGACGTTTCCCGGCACCGGAACCGGTGCAATTCCGGACGGCACTTCTCCTAACCCTACGTGTGGTGCTCCAAGAGATGTCAATTTTGCAGTTACTGGATTGCTTGGAGCGGTCACATCGACAACCATTTCTTTCACTATGACACACACCTACATAGGCGACCTTCAGGTATTGCTGATAGCACCAGACGGTACGTCACATGTGATCTTCGCCTACGTTGGCCGGACGAGCCTTACCGGTTCCTTCGGGGATAGTTCTAACCTGAACGGCACCTATACTTTCGCTGACATAAACACTGGAAATATATGGTCCGCAGCAGCAGCTGGAGGCAACACTTTCAACATCCCGGGTGGCAATTATCGGACCCAGGAATCCGGCCCATTCTCGCCAGTCAATCCGGGCCCGGCCTTTACATCAATGTTCCCGGTCTTTCTGCCGGTTGCGAACCCTAATGGGACTTGGACCTTGCGTTTCTTGGATTGTGCTGCCGCGGATACCGGTACGGTCTCCGCCGCTTCACTTACTCTGACGTCGCTTGGCCCAACGTCTGCTCCGGCAAGCATTTCCGGGCGAGCAATAGCACCGGATGGCCGAGGCATTTCTAATGTCCGGATCATGGTGCAAGGTGGCGAGCTTGACGAACCTGTCTTGGCCTTAACCAACCAGTTCGGATATTACGCAATTGAGGGCCTGCCCTCCGGCCAAACGTATATCGTCTCTGCGGCATCGGGGCGAACCTTTTTTCCCGACCCAGTAAGGGTCGTAAACCTAGATACCGATCTGTCCGACCTGAATTTTGTTTCTGAACCCGATCTTCGTTAGCGATGGCCCTCTTATGTCAGTAATACTATCTTCCCTGGGCTTTTGCCTTCGATAACTTCGCGGTGTGCCTCCGGTGCTTCGCCTAGCGTGAATGTCTTACTGATGACCGAGCAACCACACCGGTCTCGAGACCATTCTCGATGGCACGGTGGATCTCTGCCATTTCGTGCGGAGCGGCATTGAAAAGTGACATCCCGAGGATCGTCGCTTCTTTGGTCATCGCCAGCCGTGGCGTGAACTCAAGGCTTCCGCGGCTGCCGATAACGACGATCCGTCCATACTTTGCGAGAGCCTCGAAGTCATTCTCAAGATTCACGTTCGCCAGCATCTCAAGAATGACATCGCAGCCTTTGCCATCGGTGAATTCCATGATCGCCGCGTAATGCCCGTCATCCGAGTGGTCGAACACCGCATCAGCACCGTTCGCCATTGCAAGCGATCGGCCCTCCTCGGTGCTTGCAGTGCCGATCACACACATTCCCGCACTCTTTGCCCACTGAACCGCCGCGATCCCAACACCGCCTGAGGCTCCGTGGACAAGAACGGTCTCGCCTATCTTCGCTCCGGCCTTTTGAAACAGCGCCCGATAGGCAGTGGCATAGGGCGTGAAAACACCCGCACCGGCTTCGAACGAAACGTTCTCCGGAAGCCGCCCGAGCTGATCCTCTCGGCAAAGAGCATATTCTGCGTAGGTACCGGTCAGCGTATCGGCGATGTAAACATGGTCTCCGGGCGCAAATCGCCGCACTCCCGGACCGACCGCTTCGACGACCCCCGCACCATCCTTTCCCGGCGTATAAGGCAGCTTCGGTTTAACGGCGTGAATCCCCGAACGAATATAAGTATCGACCGGATTCACACCGGCCGCCTTAACGCGGACGAGCACCTGCCCATCCGCCGGGCTTGGCGTTTCAACCTCCGCAAGTCCGAGCACCTCAGGCCCGCCGAATTCTACAATGACAATTGCCTTCATTCTTAACGATCAGATCTTTGGCTGGCGGCAAAGAGGATTGTTACTAGTTCTTCCATTCCGACTCGGGGATCGCCGCGTTCTCAAGAATATTGCGAAGAGTTCCGACGGGGAGATTCTTGCCGCTATGAAAAGGTACGATCACCTGTCGGCCCGTGGAGTAATTCCTCCATTTTCTGTGACTTCCCTTTTGAGAAACCAACACGAATCCAAATCTGGCCAGGAGGCGTTCGATCTCTTTGGAAGTGAACGTCCTCATTCGCTTGATTGCTAGACGTAAACCTCGCGAATGACTGCGGTCGGAGCAAAGGGATAGGTAGCAGGCTCGAGATAAAGCTCGATCGCTTCGCGAATGTTCTCGAGAGCTTCATCCTCGGTGACGCCCGCACTGGTGCAGCCGGGCAACTCGGGGCACCATACTGCCCATTCACCGGTTTCTTCGTCACGCTCTAAGACGACACGCCATTTCATAACTCTTATTTTACTCCACGGTAACGCTCTTCGCCAGATTTCTCGGCTGATCGACGTCGCAGCCGCGGCGGACGGCGATGTGATAGGCAAGAAGCTGGAGCGGGACGACCGAGAGCACCGGCCCGAGAAGGTCGGAGGTTTCGGGGATCTCGATGACGTGGTCGGCGACCTTTGAGCTCATCCCGTCGCCCTCGGTCAGCACAGCGATCACGATGCCGTCGCGTGCCTTCACCTCGACGATGTTCGAGTGCGTTTTCTCGTAGCGAAGCTCGCTTCCGTCGTTGCCGTTCTCTCGGGTGTTGACCACAACGACCGGCAGCTTCTCGTCGATCAAGGCATTCGGCCCGTGCTTCATCTCGCCGGCCGGATAGCCCTCAGCGTGGATGTAGCTGATCTCCTTGAGCTTGAGTGCTCCCTCAAGAGCGACCGGAAAATTGATGCCGCGGCCGAGATAAAGAAAATCCTGCACGCGGAAAAAGTCCTTCGAAAGTTCCTCGATCAGGTCGGCGTCGTTCAAAAGCTGTTCGATCTTAAGCGGAAGCTCGGCAAGGTCCTGAGCCAGCCGCTTGGCCTCGTCTTCGTTTATCGTGCCGCGAAGTTCGCCCAGATAGAGAGCAAAGAGATAAAGCGCGATCATCTGCGCCGTGAACGCCTTGGTCGAGGCAACGCCGATCTCCGGCCCGGCGTGGGTCAGTATCGTCCCGTCCGCCTCGCGGTGGATCATCGAGCCCTGCACATTGCAGACGGCGAGCACCTTGCAGCCCTGCTGCCGTGCTTCGCGCATCGCGGCGATGGTGTCGGCCGTCTCGCCCGATTGCGAGATGACGATCAGCAGGTCGCTCTCGCTCAGCACCGGATCGCGATAGCGGAACTCCGACGCGTAATCGACCTCGACCGGAACGCGGGCGAGCTTTTCGAGCATGTACTTCCCGGCAAGCCCGGCGTGCCACGACGTTCCGCAGGCAGCGATCTTGATCGAGGTGATCGAGCGAAATTCCTCCTCGGAGATGTCCATTTCGTCGAGGTAAACGCGGCCCGTGTCGAGCGAAACGCGGCCCTGAACCGTATCGCGGACGGCTCGCGGCTGCTCGTATATCTCCTTGAGCATGAAGTGTTTAAAGCCGCCCTTCTCCGCCATTATCGGGTCCCAGGTGATCCGCTGCCGCTGCGGCTCGACCGCGTTGCCGTCAAAGTCCGTCACCCGCACGCTCTCTTTCGTCAGCACCGCGATCTCGCGGTCGCCAAGGAAGAAAACGTCGCGAGTATGAGCAAGGATCGGCGGGATGTCCGAGGCGACAAAGAACTCGCCGTCACCGAGCCCGATAACGACCGGCGGCCCTTCGCGGACCGCGATCACCGTATCCGGCTCATCGACGGAGATGATTGAAAGGGCGAATATCCCGCGAAGCTCGGCAACCGCCTTTCGTACCGCAAGCTCGAGCGAAAGCCCTTCTTTTTCGATGTAATGACCGATCAGATGGGCTACTACTTCGGTGTCCGTCTCGGTCTTGAATTCGTGTCCCTGATCGGCAAGCCTTTCTTTTAAGGCAAGATAGTTCTCGATAATGCCGTTGTGGACCACAACGACCTTGCCCGAGCGGTCACGGTGCGGGTGGGCGTTTTCCTCGGTCGGCCTGCCGTGCGTTGCCCATCGCGTGTGGCCAATGCCGTATGTCCCATCGAGCGGCTTTAACCGGATCGCTTCCTCAAGGTTGCGGAGCTTGCCCTCGGCCCGCCGAAGTTCCAAATGCCGCCCCTCGTCAACGACCGCAATGCCCGCCGAGTCGTACCCGCGATACTCGAGCTTCCTCAAGCCATCAATGATCAACGGCACGACCTGCTTATTTCCAACGTATCCAACAATTCCGCACATAAACTACTCAAGAAACTATTTTACCGCTTACTTTCCCTTCTTTTTTGAACGTAGCGTATTAATGATCTGGGTGAACGTTTCGTACCAATCCGGCGAGTGCGGAGTCGCGTTCGCCGCAAACTTACGTCGAAACTTTCGTATAAGCGGCAAATCAGTCTCGCTCAGAACCGCTACCATATCTCGCTCGCCATCCTTCACCTCAACAGTCAGTTCGATCCAGGAGTCCGGTTTTCCTTCGAGGAGGTCGTTCATTGCTTTAACGAATTGTTCCCGCGAGGTCTTTGGTGTACCCTCCCGTGGCTCGATTAGTTTGGGTGTCGAAACATCTTGCGAGAGCCGTTCGGATAGCGGTGATGGCACTTTCGAAGCTAACTCGGTAACTGCTTGGTCTGAATCAGAAGTTGCTTGCCTTGTGAGCAACCAAATCGCAATACTTCTGAAATCTGTGTTCTCCTCAGAAGCCAATCGAGCAAGAACCGGTGTCGCAACTGCTTCGTCCATGCTGCCGAAGATTGCTAGTGCACCAATACCCTTGTCGATAGGACGCGGACCGTGTTGCGGTAGATAGTAAACAGGTTTAGGAAAGCGAAGCCATGTCTGTCCGGCCTTCGTGACGTCGAGGCCTTCTTCCCCGAACTTTGCCATGTAAGGAAGCCAGTATCGAAGATTGATATCTGCCAAGTCTGCGCCAGAATACGTCTCGATCATGAGCTTCTTGGTCGCAACCGACTGATCATGCTTGTAGAGCAAGTTGCTCGCATTGAAGCGAAAAAATGAATCGTCTTTCCTATGTTGTATCTCTGCAAGAAGGCACGGCAGAAGAACTTTCGGATTCTTTTCCACGATGTTCCATACCTTGTCCAGTTCAGCTGACTTCGCGTCGATCTGTTCGGCAGTCAACTTCGACGGCTTGAACCCGTACGATTTATCGATGAGCCCTTTCAAATCATCGCAAGTTTGGCCCGCGATACTTAGGGCTACCGAAAGAACTGCGACCGTAATCAAGATGGAACACTTCATCATTTGTAATACTCAATTCCGCCGCATTACGGCGCTTTGGTTTTTGCAGGTACCCCGACTACCAATTCTCCGGCCTCGACATCTTTCGTCACAACACTTCCCGCTCCGGTTGCAGCGCCGTCGCCGACCTTTACCGGAGCGACTAGCATCGTGTCCGAACCGATCTTCACGTCATTGCCGATGTGGGTTTCGTGCTTGTTCTTACCATCATAGTTACAGGTGATCGTTCCCGCACCAATATTCGTCTTGTCGCCGATCGTTGCATCGCCGAGATATGTCAGGTGGTTTGCCTTTGAGCCGCGGCCGAGCTGGGTCTTCTTCATCTCGACAAAATTCCCGACCTTTGCCCCTTCCATCATTACGGCTTTTCCGCGGAGATGAGCCATCGGGCCGACGGTGCAGCCGTTCCCGATCTCCGAATCGACCACCACGCAGTTATCGAGTATTTCGACGCCGTGGCCGACCCGCGCGTTGGTCAGGCGTGTTCCCTGCCTTATCGTGCAGCCGTCGCCGATCTCGGAATTTCCCTCGACCGAAACGTTCGGATAAATGACCGTGTCGCGGCCAAACTTTGCCCGCTCGCTGATGTAAACGCTTTTCGGGTCGATAAAAGTGACGCCGCTGTCGAGCATTAGCCGCTGAACCGTACGCCGCCTTAGCACGCGCTCCATTTCGGCAAGCTGCACACGGTTGTTGACGCCTTCGATCTCCTTGTGGTCGCCATGGCTGTAAACCGCAACGTCGTCGCCCGCTTCACGAAGCATTGCCGGGACGTCCGTCAAATAGTATTCACCCTGGGCGTTGTCGTTCTTTACATCTGCCAGTGCCGCAAAAAGCTTTCGCGAATCGAAGCAGTAGATACCGGCGTTGATCTCGTTTATCTCAAGCTCGACGTTTGAAGCATCTTTCTGCTCCACGATCCGGTCGAAAAGACCTTCACCCGAGCGAACAACGCGGCCGTAACCTGTCGGGTCCTTGAGCTTAACGGTCAAAACGGTCGCCGCCGCCCCGCGTCCGCGGTGGTTGTGGTGATATTGGACCAAGGAGGCGAGTGTTTCGTGCCGTATAAGCGGGACGTCGCCTGAAAGTATCAGGAGCGTCGAATCGCGATCGGTAAAGTGATCGCGGGCCGCATTGACCGCATCGCCCGTGCCGAGCTGCTCTTTCTGCGTTACAAATTCGACGCGATCGGCCTCGATCTCTTCCAGTACGGCCTTCTTTACCTCGTCCGCCTGGTGTCCGACGACCACGTAGATCTTGTCGGGCCCGAGAGCGGCGGCCGTGCGGCAAACGTGATTGATCAGCGGCGTTTCGCCCAGCCGGTGCAGCACCTTTCGCTATGCCCGAACGCATCCGCGTTCCGAGCCCGGCGGCAAGTATCAGCACGTCGATCGGCTTATTTCCCGGAGATTCGTTTTGCATTTCAGGTTTCGAACGACAAGAAAGTGAAATGATACGAATAAAGCAGGCTTATGTCACGCAACAGTCCCGATGTCCGGGGCATTCGAGGTATGCAAATAGCCGCTCGCACCCGTGCCGAGGCATTCGAGTACCGTTCGGGCAAGCTTGGCCGGATCGTGCCGGACCTTCTCACCCGAATCAAGCAGATCGCGTTTGATAACCACGGCTCCCTTCGATCTCTTCCTCGTTCATCGAACCATGGACGCCGATCTGCTCGGCACCTTCTCTTAGATAAAGCTCAGCTTGCCGGTCGGAAACCGGCCGGTTGTTGACAATAAGGAAATCGAACTGAAGCTCCAGAATATGCTCTTTAACGACCTCAAGATGCCTCCGGCCGGTCATTCCGTCAGTTTCTCCGGGCTGGGTCATCAAATTGCAGATGAAGACCTTAATGGCCTCGGATTCAACGATCGCACGCCGGATCGCCGGCACCAGAAGCGGCGGTAAAATGCTTGTGTATAGCGAGCCCGGGCCAACCGTTATCAGGTCCGCACTTCGGATCGCCTCGATCGCACCGGGCAGCGGCTCGCACTTCGCCGGTTCCAGAAAAAGCCGCTCAATGCGTTTGCCGCATTTGCCTATGTTGGTCTCGCCCTTGATAGTTTCGCCGTCGGCAGTGCGGGCGGCAATGCGGACATTGGTGCTCGTCGCCGGATAAAGGTGGCCTTTCGTCGCAAGGATCTCGGCCGAAAGCCGAACCGCTTCTGAAAAATCGCCTGTAACTTCCAGAAAGTGCGGCGAGAAAGAGATTCCCGCAACTATGGCCGGCGAGTTCGCCGTCCCCGGTGAACCGGTGCTGAAAAAGCCGGGAGAGCAGGTGTGAATCCTCCGAAAGAGCGACGAGGCAGTTGCGAATATCGCCGGGCGGCGGAATGTCCAGTTCATCACGAAGGCGTCCCGAACTTCCGCCGTCGTCCGAGACGGCAACTATTGCCGAAAGCTCTGTTAACCGGCCCGGCAACATCGCCTCGATCGCCGACAAACGCCTTGAGCCCCGATAAAAGGGTCGAAAGGCCATTGCCTCCCCCGATGGCGACAACGTTCGAGTTTCGGTGAAATTGGTGCGTCATCACTTCGATTTCATGGCTTTTGCCAAAAACAATGCCGTTCGCATCATATTTCTAATCGACGGAAACCTCAAGATTTTTGGCAAAAAAGTTTAAAAACATCTTGTTTGCCCGCTCTCGGCTATGCTACCTTTATATTTGGTCGCTCGACCTTCCCTCCAACTTTCGAGGAAGTTGCGGATCCGCAGAGTTCTCTTTTCATCCTAAACTTTCGGGTAATCACGAAATGGCCCATTCGCCCTTTATCCTGCAGGAACAAGAGTTTCAGAAATTGAAGACCGTGCTCGCACGCTTGTGCGTTGAGTGCGTCGCCCGGGTCGTTTTCCTTGTTGACCGCGACGGGCAGACGATCGCTTTCAACGGCGAGATCGGCGATATGGATACGACAAGCTTTGCTTCGCTTGCGGCCGGCAACGTTGCCGCGACCAACAGCATGGCAAAGCTTATCGGTGAGGACGGCTTCCCGGCAGTATTCCACGAAGGCGAACGCGAGAGCATCTTTATCAGCGTCATCGGCCGCAGCCTTTTGGTCGTCGTGTTTGATGAACGTTCGACCCTCGGCCTTGTAAAGCTCCGAACCAAGCGTGCCAGCTACGAAGTTGCGGCAATTCTCGAAGAAGCCTCAAAGCAATCGCAGGCATTTGCCGCAAATAGTGCGTCGGCATTCGCCGACATCACGGATGAGGATATTGACAGCCTTTTTAGCTAGAATATTTACGGCGTTAAACGAACAGCCCCAAGCAGAGCCATGACCTTTATCAACTACGCATCGCGGGAAATCAATTGCAAGATCGTTTATTACGGGCCCGGCCTTTGCGGTAAAACGACGAATCTTCAGTATATCTACGACGCTACGGCCCCTCAGGCGAAAGGCAAACTCATTAGCCTTGCCACCGAGACGGACCGCACGCTCTTTTTTGACTTTATGCCGCTTGAGCTCGGGACCGTTCGCGGCTTCAAGACGCGTTTTCACCTCTATACCGTTCCGGGCCAGGTCTATTACGACGCCTCGCGAAAGCTGATCCTGAAGGGCGTTGACGGCGTCGTTTTTGTCGCTGATAGCCAGGAAGAACGGATGGATGCGAACGTCGAATCGCTATATAACCTGGAGGAAAACCTGCAAACACAGGGTTATGACCTGATGCAGTTGCCCTACGTTCTGCAATTGAACAAGCGCGACCTTCCGGGAGCGGTTCCGGTCGAGGACCTGACCTACGAGCTCCAGAAAAAGGGTGAACCCGTATATGAAGCAGTGGCAACCACCGGAACCGGCGTCTTTGATACGCTGAAAGCCGTTGCAAAACAAGTACTTACGGAGCTTCGAAAGACCTAACCGAACGCGAACTGATAAAAATAAAAAGCCGCCGGAAGCGATTCCCGCGGCTTTTTTTACCTTCCCCTTGCTCGAAAACTAGGAGTACCTTTAGTGCAGAACCTTGTCGAATTGGTTCATTCCTAGTTTTCGAGCCCCGGATGCGTTCGGATTCAGTCGAACAATTTTTCCTAGCGACCGTAACCGTCACCGGAACGCTCTTCGAGACCACGTCATAGACCGGGGACCGCTGCTCGGCAATGCGGACAAGTTCCTCAAGCTGCTCGGGAGTGGCATCGCCCTTGACCCGGAAATCGATGTTTATGTCGTTGTAGCCGTTTCGGACGTTCGGGTCCATCCCGAGAAACCCTCGAAGATCGAGGTTGCCCGAATAGGTGGGTAACCTCATCAACCTTGATGCCTTTCGCCGCGGCGTGGTAAACGAGGCTGGTCGTAAGGCAGCCCGCGAGTGCCGCAAGCAGGTACTCGACCGGGTTCGCTCCCGTATCCGTTCCGAGCAAAATGGCCGGCTCGTCCTTTCGGAACACGAACGGCGTATCGCGCTTGAAGGTCTGGCAAGCTCCGTCGTAGTCGTCAACGACCGTCTCGTTCTGGCCGCCGTTGATCCATTTGTTGCTCGCCCGAAAATTGAATTTCGCGATCTCTTTGTTCCCGCCGATGGCATCTATCGTTTCGAAAAGCTCCGTCACGTTGACGCCGTTAACTATCTTCTGTTCTTTCTGTGCTGTCTGCATAATTCTCTCCTAGATATTGCTTTGATCTCTGGTGTTAAGGAGGCGGTCTCGGCCGCCTCCCGTGTGGGCATTTAGCAAAATGCCGGCACTACCTCTTCCAGCTTTTCCCGCTCTGCAGCGTCGAGAGCTCCGACCGTTTCAAGGAACTTCGGATGCGACATCCCGGTTCCGAGATAGGTCCAGCGGTTTGCCTGATGCTGTACCGTTATGAACTCCTCGCGTTCGGCCTCGGTAAGCGTGCGGCCCGTCGCAGTCTCGAACGCCTCAAGGTCAAAGAGCGTCTGCTGCTTGAGGCCCGTATCGAGAAAAAAACCGCCGATGTCCAAATAGTCCGCGACACCTTCCTTGATCTGCTGTTCCGACATTCCGGCGGCCAGTGCCTCGATCATCATCGTGTCGAGCTTCGCGTGCTGCGCTTCCTCAAGCCAGTGATGCTTGAGCAGGCTCTTGAACTGCGGGTCGAGGTCCTGATCGTTCCTGATGCTGTCCAGATAATGCCGCTGCGTCATCCATTCGATGTGAAGAATGACCAACGCAACGCCGAGTGGCCCATGGGCAAGAACGGCCTTTGCAACCTCGGCCGGCGGGCCAATGACCTTGCACTCGGTGCCAAAGTTCTCCTGAAACTCGCGGCTGAACTGCTTGAAAAGCTGAATGTGCTTCGCCTCTTCGCTTGCAAATTGCAGGAAAGCCCGGACACGGTAGTCGTCCTTGTCGAGCGACGGCCTTACATGGTCGAGCACGAACGGCAGGATGAACTCTTCAACGAGCCCGAAGATCGACAGATATGCGTGGCCGCGGATCTGGTTCAGCACTCGCTTTTCGTCTTCGTTCAGAAACCGAGCCCATCGACCCGAGCGAGCGATTCGGGCATGAACCGCTTGCTGAAGTCGAGCCGCTTATCGCCGCCGATGATGTCCTCGATCGCCCAGTTCACCCGCCGCGAGGCGACGATCGTTTCGCGGTAATCATATTTCGGCAGGGAGCCTTTATTACTTCTGGTTGTGATTGCGTCTAACATTATTTTTCTCCTTATAAAGTGCGTTTACGTCACCCCGCTCGACCGAACAAACCGCCGCACTGAGGAAGATGAGAACTTACTTGCTTAATTTCCCGTTCTTGATTTATCAGCTTGTCCGGAGTTCGCCGACACGCATCTTGCCGACCCTGACCACCGGATCTCGCAGCTGCTGGCAGATGCTAAGAACCGTTGAATTGCCGTCGATCCATGTGTTGCGGTCGTCCCGCCGTCGTGAATCTTGGATCTGTAATTGCCGTCCTCATTCTTGAGGTCTGTGCCGGCATAGCGGCGACCGTCCCAAGCATCAGGTATCGCGACCGCGAGTATCGTTTTCATTTTCTTGTTCATTGTGTCTTTCCTTTGTTGTTCGATCGTTTTATTCAAGCGAAAGCCCGAGCGTGCTTATCCCGGGTGTGCCGAGCCTCGAGCTCGAGGTTCAGCGTTCGGATGCCGTTATCGCCGACCGCGGATTTGAATGCCGATAAAGCTTCGCGATCTCGTGGATGTAATCTCACCCTTCCGCTCCCTTCAGCAGGAAGGTTTCACGGTTGCGGTATTCAGCATCAGGATCGTCCACATCGCACGCCGTCCTGAGGGCCGAATTCCCTTTGCCGTATCGATGCGGTTGTCAACGATAACGCCACGGCCGGCGGACTTCCGTAGCTCCTGCTGCTGAAAGCGGCGGATGAGTGCCGCCGTCTTTGGCCCCATCACCCCGTTCGGTTCCGGGAGTTCGACGTCTGCCCACGACCGCCGCCAGTTCGCCGTATTTCATCAGGGCTCTAACAGCCGATCACGTCACCCTTCTCTTCGCATTTTCGACGCCGTTTTCGCCAACCGAGCTGTGAAGATTCACTTGCGTGAAAACCATTGAATTCCTGTATTTTTCTACATAAAATAATTGCTCCGTTTATATTCCCTTTCGTCATTGTTCCGGCCTGACCGCCGGTGTTCAACGGAGTAAGACGACACCTGTCGATGTTTCAGGACACACTGTGGAAAACGCGTTGGGGTCCGGAACCGATGCGTATCAATGTGTTAGAACGCCGTGGTTTGAATTGAGAGTTACGGCTTAAGGCCGAATGTTATCGCGAAATGAGCACGAAAGATCTGCCCTCGAAATAACCCAATTGCTGCTCGCCCTTGGCGTGGAGGGCGATGACGGTGCGCTTTGAGCAGCTGATGCCGGCCGTTTATCAGGAACTCCCCCGCCGACTTGCCTGCAATCCACATGCGGCGGCAGAATCCTGACCACACATTGCAGACGACCGCCTCGTCAATGAGGCGTTTTTAAGGCTTGTCGATTCGAACCGGGTGAATTGGCAGGACTGGAATCGCTTCTTTGCGCATCTCCGCACAGCTTATGCGGCGCGTTCGTCGATTCCCCCCCGCCCGCAAGCGAAACAGCCTTAAGCGCGTGGCGGCGACCAGATAATGGTGACGCTTCGATGACGTAGCCGAGGTCGCGATCGCAAAACATGAGGACACGATCGCCCCGACGAGGCTCTTGAACGGCTTGCAAAGCTCAGCCCGCGTCAGGCCCAGATAGTTGAAATGAAGTATTTCGCCGGGCTTACTGAGGAACAGGTCGCCGAAACGCCGGATCTTTCTACTCCGAACGGTTCGCCGCGATTGGAACCTTGCCCGTGCTTGGCTCTCTACCGCGAACTCAAGGGCTCTGCCTAAAAACAACTCCCCGATCGCTGGGAAAAGATAAACGAGATATTACACAACGCGCCGAACTGCCGTCCGCGGAGCGGGAGTCCTACATTATCCGTGGAGTAGTGGTGATGATGCGGAACTCCTTAGCCGAGGTCCTCTCGCTCCTCGGGGCCGAGTCGCAGGCCGGCGAATTCATCAACCAACCGGCCGTCTCCGGTATATTTTCCGGCTCGGCCGATGAACTGCCGCAAACACTAGCTGGGATCGAATTCGACATTTCAAAGATCGAGCGATGCATCGGCTC
>JADJWI010000005.1 GCA_016716435.1 Acidobacteriota bacterium
GGCATCTCGAATGGTTTTGATGGCCCCGCGACCATGGGCCCGTTGCCGCTTGCAGGCTCCGCTCGGCGGGCCTCCGGTTCGGACAGGCATGTTTGCAGGAGAACTCGCTCGCCGAGCAGATAGCCGCGGCCCGAAAGACCGTCATGGAAGCGGACACCGTGATCGTCGGGCTCTACGGCCGCGTTCGCTCAGGTGCGAAACAGCGTCGGCATTCCCGAGGAACGGAGCCGCAATTCTCCGCGGGGCACTCGCGGCAGAAGCAGGTGATCGGGATCAGCTTCGGCCAATCCGTACATTCTGTCGTCGTTCCCCGAGATGAAGACCTACGTCGTCGCGTGCGGCGACATGGCAGCCTCCAGCGTGCTGCCGCAAGAGAACTTCTCGACCCAGCAGCAGTTCACCGGAAAGCTGCCGATCAGCCCCTTCGGGCTTACACCCACGCAAGCTCCCGTGCGTAGCTCAACTTACCTAAACCGATTGCCCTTCCAAAGCCCAATTTTCCGCCTGCGGTACCAGCTGTTCGGGCGAGGAGTGACGTTTTGGTAAACGTTTGATTGATGAAAGCGGCATGGTCAGCGAAGCTACCGCGATTTCAGGTCACCCGCTGTTGCGACGGGCAGCAGTGAATGCCATAAGGTTCCAGAGTTTCCAAATCGATGATGAAACGAAAACGAAACAAATAACGATCATATAATAACTGCCGAAAGAAGATTTTGACGACTCACCGTGCTGTGAAGGGTTTCCGTACTTGGTTACGATAGCTGCTTTGGACATCAGAATAGCTCAAGGTGGTCCATTAATGGCGTCGTGGCGAATTGACGATTTTCTTACCGTCCGCGATGGGCGGCTGCACGTTGACGGCCCGACGCCGTCGTTGCCCCCGCGAATACGGAACGCCGCTTTTCCTCTATAGCGAGCCGCGAATACACAACAACTTCGACCGTCTCAAGCGGTCGGCGAGGCTGTCGGCTGGGATTCAAGCTTATTATGCAGCGAAGGCGATGTCCACGCTCGGCGTCCTTCGTCCGGTGCGCGATGCGGGTTGCGACCTCGAGGTCAATTCGGGCGGCGAGCTTTGGAAAAGCTTTGAAAGCCGGTTTCCGCGGCGACCAGCTAAATTTCAACGGCCTGAGCAAAGAGGTCAGTGGGGATCGAACTCGCGATCGAGAACGGCGTTTATGCGATCCAGGTCGATTCGCTCTACGAGCCACTGATCGAAGAAACGGCCACGCGGCTCGGCAAAAAGGGCGAACGTCAGCTCCGGCTCGTCGGGCATCGAATCGGCGACCCCACTCCCGGCCTGCAGACCGCAATGCTCACCTCAAATTGGAATGATGCCGGACGAGGCTTCGGGGCTTTCGCACGATATAAAGACTCGGAACACCTGAACCTAAGCGGCATTCACCGCACGTCGGCTCGCAAAACCCCTTCGCCCGAGGTTTACACAGGCGTTTGACGAGATGTTTGGCGCCTTGCTCCGCATCTATCGCGAGACCGGGATCCGGTTGCAGCACATCAATCTCGGCGGCGGCTTCCCGGTAAATTATCTCCGCGACGGTGCAGGCCGGCGACTTCCCCGCCGAACAACGCGAGATGTTTGCCGCCGACTTTGAGCCCGCCGAGGCGATGCGAGCCGCTCCGCCGCGGTCCTCAAGAAAGCCGAAGCCGAAAACGTCGTCGATCTGCTCGAAGGCATTACGCTTCTCCTCGAACCGGCCGCTCCATCATCGCCGACGCCGCCATCTGCCTGACCACGGTCCGCAATCACAAGGAACGTCCCGTTCATCAAAGCTCCCTCCTCACGAAGGAGGTGGCCGCCGCTTCGGCTGACGGGGTGGTTCTCGCATCTGACCACCGACCACTGACCACTGACCACTGGCTCTAACCGACGCCGGCTTCAACATCCTGCTTTCGATGGAGACCTACAAATGGTACTACCATCTGGTCTTCAGCCGAGCGTGCCGGCGAGCCGCACGAAACGCCCTACAAACTTGCCGGCCCGCTATGCGACGGCGGCGATGTCTATTTTGATATCGAGGAGAAGGAAGGCTGCCTGACCACCGGCTCTTGCCCGAAAACGTCGAACCTGGCGAGGTGCTCGCTCTGCTCAATTGCGGTGCCTATTCGCTCGCCCAGGCCTCGCAATACAACGGCCGCTTCCTTCCGCCCGTCGTCATGACAAAGGCCGACCGCACCGCCGAACTCATCCGCCGCCGCGACACCTTCGAAGACCTCATCGCCAACGACCTTTGATCAGGCGATCGCGAGTTCGACGCCATCGAAAAGTTCAAGAGCGGGAGCGTATTCAATATGCAGAACGCGACGTGGCCGGTCGCTTATACATTTTGACGAAGCGTGGACGATCAACGGGCTCATCGCGATGACCCAACCTTTCGCGACCGTGCACGTAACCTGCGGTCCATCGGTTACGACCCTATCGATCTCCGTGTCTGATAATCGTTCTTTGTGCGAGCCGGCGATGAGACGTAGCGGACCGTTGTCCGGTCCCGAATCATCGATGTGAATACGAAGGGCAACTATCTCGCGAAGCACTTCCGTGCCGAGCCTGGCAAAATGTAATTCCGTCTTTTATCGTCGCAATTCCCCAGTCATTGGAACTCGGCGGCCGGACCACGGGAAGTGTAGTGTCCTGGTGCCATGCGACAAGCCAATTTGCCTTGCCCGCTTTGTTAAAGAGCGTCGCCTTGAAGGGTATCGCGCTTGCCAGAAATACTATCGACAAGCTCGGTCAACCGTGGGTCACTAGCCAAACTGCGAACTGCAGGGTCAGCCATAAGGTGGCGATAGCCCGGCCGCTCGGCTCGGCATTCAGCACCCAAGCCGATCAATAAACGAATCCATTTCCGAGTGCTCAAACACCTTCTCCGTAATGAGATAGCCATTTTCTGAGAAGTTAGTCACTCAAGTGAATCCCGCGGTCATCTACATTCGGTTTTGGACAAGGATCGGCCGGAGAGCTTCGGCGTCGTTTTCCGGAAGCGGCGTATCTGCATTTTCCTGAAGGTCAGAAAGATTTGCGAGAGTGATGGCCCGGTTGCTTTCGCCGCGGATCTCTGCGATGTAGCCGAGTGCTGTGGAAGCGGCCTCGCTTGCCCGGTCCTCTTGCCCGAGGGCGCGCAGGCGTTTTGCGGCCTCGATCGTGGCATTTGCCCGTGCGGTAAGCTGCGGCACCTCTTCGGCTAGCTCGACCGCATCATTCAGGAGCGTTATGGCGAGTTCGTCGCGGCCTTCGCGTTTCGCGGCGTCGCTCATCCCGATCATTGCGATCATCCGTTCGTACGGTTCGCTGATCGCCCGCTTCGCCTGCTCGGCCTGATCGTCGCTTCCGCGGGCCGTCAGCACCTGCGCCACCTGCGAGAGCGCGGACATCGAATAGTCGTGGTCGTCTATCGCCTCGGCGATCTCTATCGCCCGCTCGCCTTTCTCAAAGCCCGCAAACTGGGCCGCGATCGAGCCGAATAAGACATACTTCGCCTTGCTGTCGCGGGTCTCGGTGTCCTTTGCGAACGCAGCACCTCGTACGCCTCGTCGAGCGCCTCGAGAGCTTCGTCCTTCTCGTCCCGCCGCCAATATTCGCGGGCAAAACCAAGAAGTGTATTCGCGATCTGCGTCTTATCGGCAACGGCGTCGAGCGTCCGGTCCGCGAGGTCAACGCTGCCTGCCCGCATCAGCCCCTGTGCGACAGCGGCAAGCAGCGCATCGCGATGAACGTTGTCGAGCCTCGGCAAAAACGCGGGCACGCTCAAAGGTCTCGATCGCCTTGTCGCCCCGCTTTGCGTCGATGAAAGCATTGCCGATGTCCGTCAACATGCGGATCCGCTCTTCCTCGTGCTCTATCTCAAGCCCCAGAGAGGTGGCGGATTCCAAGATCTCGGCCGCCTTCAGCGTGTCGTCCTTCGCAAGCCGCATTGTCGCCATCGCCATCAATGCCCCGGCTGCGGAAGCGGGATAATCTATCGCCGCAAGGGTTTCCGTCGCTGCCTCTTCGTCGCCGCTCTCGGCCTGCTTGATCGCGATGCCCGCAAAAACTTCATCCGGATGCAGAACCTCGGCCGCTATCTCGCGGGCCCTTTCAAGGTCGCCTTTCGCGGCCTTGATCAGAGCGATCGCCTCGCGTGCCGCGACTGCAGCCCGTATTCCTCTATCGCCTCGGCAAGCTGCAACGCATACTCGTCATCGTCTAGCTCGGCACACTTTGCCGCCACCGCCATCAGCATCCGGTCGCGGACGTACGGGTCATCGACCGTATCCGCAAGGCTCGCCGCAAGATCGACCTCGCCCCTCGCCAAAAACCGCGGCACCACCGCCGAGATGGCCTCCGCGCGGTCGTCGCTTTGCGGCATCCGCTCTGCAATAAAAGCCGCCGCCGCCAACACATCCGCCTCAGCCGCAGCCCTTGTCACAAATCTTTCAGACATAATGTTCTAAGCCACAGAGGTCACAGAGAAACTGTGGGCTCTTGGTGCGATCGGTCGCGAGCGAACCGAGCAAACTGTCGGCAGATCGAGCCCGAACTCGCCGAGCCCGCAACCATAGACTCAACACGCCGAAAACCTCAATGTCTCTGCGTCCTCTGTGGCAAATCTAATTGAAAACTCGGCGGAGCGATTCGGGCATCCAGTCGTCGAGCCGTTTCGCCACCGCTCCGGCTCCTGCCGCACGAAGTTCTTCCGCCGAGACCGTGTTCGCCACGCCGAGCACCTGAAGATCGGCGGCCTTTCCGGCCATTACTCCGGCGGGCGAATCTTCGATCACAAGGCAGTCCTCATGCACCATCGGCAGCCCGCCTTTCGCAACGCGGGCCAGGTCGATCTGCCGAAAGCCCTCGCGGTAACACGTCGGGTCGGGCTTGTAGGTGTGGATGTCCTCCGCCGTCAGCACGACCGAAAAATATGGCACAAGGCCCGTCAGGCTGAGCACAAGCTCGATCTCTTCCCGCTTTGCCATGCTAACGATGCCGAGGTCGAGCTCGGTCGAGGTCTTCTTGATGAAATTCTCCACGCCCTCAAAAAGCGGCACGCTCTGCTGAACGCTCTCCCGCCAGCGGGCCGTCTTCGCCCCGGCGACCGGAGTCGATATCACTTTCTGATATCTCTTTGCCCGCCGCCTCAAACACCGACCGGACGAACACGCGGTCGTTCATCCCCATCCGCGAGTAATAATCCTCGTCGGTCATTTCGATGCCGTAGGGCTTCATCACCTCGCGATAAGCCTCGCACTGCACCTGCTCGTCATCAATGACGACGCCGTTCCAATCCATTAAAACTGCTTTGATCATAGTGTTATGAGTCCCGCCTTTTGGCGGCCGGTTAAAGCCGATAGTCCATACCAAACATGTTCCCGAGGCCCAAGATTCCCTTCGGGTCGAACGCCTTCTTAAGCTCGGCCATTTCATTAAGGTACCGCTCGCCCATCGCGACGTAAAGATACTTCGACTTCAGCTTCCCGATGCCGTGCTCGGCCGAAACGCAGCCGCCGAGCATTATCGTTTGGGCGACAAAACGGCCGTAAATGTGCCGCGAACGCGTCGCCTCTTCGTCGGTTTTCGGCAGAAGGTTCGCGTGCAGATGGCAATCGCCGATGTGGCCGAAAATTACGTAGTCGATGCCGCTCGCATCGAGCATTTCCTTCTGAAACCTCAGGAAACCGGCGAAATTCTCGTCCGGCACCGCCATGTCCGTCCCGATCTTTTTCTGCTTATTGCGGACGACGCGTTCGTTCACCGCCACCGGCAGCGCATGGCGAAAGGCCCGCATCTTCTCGCGGTCGGCGTCGGTGGTCGTAAACCACGAGCGGTCGATGTCCGCACCGTGCCGCTCGAGCATCGCATTCCACGCCTCAAAGAGGTCATCCTCCGTCTCGGCGGTCGTCTCCTGCTCAAAATAGATCGCACCCGCCATCGCCTCGGGCGTCTCCGGAAACTTCTCGCGGATAAAGTTCAAAGCTCGGTCATCAAAATACTCAACCAAACTTGCAGAAGCCTGCTCGTCAGAAAGGGCGTTCCCTCTGCTCGCCGCTTTCACCTCATCAACAAACCCCAGCAGATCGCCGTGCCGCTCAAAGAAAACGACACCCGAAAAAAGCCTTCGGGCTTTGCAACGAGCCGTAGCTCGATCTCGGTGATCACCCCGAGCGTCCCCTCGCTTCCTATAAAGAGGTCGATCGCATCGAGCGGCGTTTCGTTGAAATATCCGCTGACGTTCTTTCGCACATTCGGCCGCCGATACGTTGGCACCTTTGCTGTGATACTTCGTCCGCTTTCGGTCGCGAGTGTAACGACACCGTCACCATTCGAGAACACATCGCCGCGACGCAATCTTAAAACATCGCCATCGGCAAGCACGACCGTCAAGCCGATAACAAATTCCCGCGTCGCGCCGTACTTAAAGCTCCTCGCACCCGAGGCATTCGTCGCGACCGTCCCGCCGATCTGGCAACTCCATTCGGTCGGGTCCGGCGGATAAAAAAGCCCTTCGGCGTCTGCCGCTTTCATCAGGTCAGCCAAAATAACACCCGGCTCCCCGACAGCCGTCATTGCAGCTTTATCGATGGTCTTGATCTTGTTGAGCCGCTCGAGCGAGACCACCCAACCGCCGAACGGCACAGCCCCGCCGACCGTTCCGGTCCGCGCTCCTGAGATAGTCACCGAAATGCCCGCATCGCTAGCCTCGCGAAGCACCGCCGCAACCTCATCCGCCGTTTCGGGAACGATAAGCCGCTCAGCATGCCCTCCGGGCATGTTGCTCGCATCGGTCAGATAATTTTGCAGATCTTCAACCTGCGTCTTCACTTGCATACTTAAGTTTGCCTATCGGCCCTTTAACCTTCTGCGTCTCTCAGTGCATCGGCTTAACAACCATTTACCTTACGAACTACGCCAAAGCGTCTTCGCCGGACTCTAGGACAGCCGCTAATAAACCGGCACGCACGTGGTCTATCCGCTTCTTTACTCGCTGCTTCTCGTGCTCGGTGTCCAGTGTCATTTCGGCATATTCCGCGGTCAGCATTAATTGCCTTATAAGTGCAGAACGGCGTGACCGCGAGCCAGTTCGCTCGGCCACAAGCTCGATTGCTGACGCAAGCTTCAAAAAGACTGCCGAATTGCCCTTACCGCTCATGCGGATCTGGTCGAAGGCCGTTCCGAGAAAATCGGCAAACCCCGGGGCGTTCACAATGATCAAATGCTTGCCATCCGCAACTCTGGCCCTTTCCGGAAATTTCTTTGATGCGAGTTCGCCCATCAATTCCCCAAGGTTCTCGATGCAATTGACGGCGGTCGTCGTATCGTTGATGCCCGGTGACAAAGCCTTAAGCGCAATATCAACAAGTTGACGAAGCCCGAACCCAACATCCTGCTCGATGGTCCGATCTCTCGCGACCACAAAAAGATCGTTGAGTTCTTCTATTTTATCGTCACCAAACTCTTTGTCATCCAGCGGCAATACCGAAACGATCCGCGAGCCCGTGCCGACAAACGAACCAACCGCTACTTCCATCCTAACGACACACGCGTTGTCGGCCGCAAACTCGGCCATATCGTCAATGTCAACCAACTTAACGTATCCCGATCGCGACGATGGCACCTTCATCCAATCACGCTCAACGTCATCCAATTTATCATCTATCTCGTCATCATCTTCGGCCGCCGGCTTGCCGAGGTCATCGGGAAACAGAGTACTTATGCTTTTCTTTGTCTCATCGACTATCTCGCCGATTATAGTGCTGATCTGGAGCGAGGCGGAGATGTGGTGAATAAAAAAGATCAGAACGACGATGCCGCCGATCGCCAGAACCAGCCCTGTGACGACCGCGATCGAAGGAACGAATTTCTCTTCGTCGCCGCTTCTGATCGTTCGCAAAACAACTAGGCAATATGCGAAAACCGAGACGAAATATCCGAGGACGAATTGGTTTGCTCTGTCGCGAAGAAAGTTGCGAAAGATACGCGGGGTGAACTGCCCGGAAGCCTGATTGACCGCATTGAGCGTAAGTGAAAACAAGAGCAGCCACCGTCAGCATGGACGACGCGATCGCCGTCAGCATTCCCCGCGAACCATCGACGCCGACACCAAACAAAAGCGGATAGCACGAGGTCCAATCGTTACCGATCGTCGAATCGACCTCTACCAGCACCAGTGCCAAGACGATCGACGCAGCGATCATCAAACCCGGAACAAACCACAGTGACGCCCTAAGCTCGATCCAAAAACTTATCAATCGATTGGTCATACTTGGCGCAAAGGGCGTCTTTCTATCGTATCAAACATCCCGTCATTTTTAGTACGACCTCGGCTCCAAGTTCGACCCGAAACGCGTCCTACCTTACGACAAGTTCCCTTTCCCGAAGGTATTTTAGCTTGTCCCGTATCTCGGCGGCTCGTTCAAATTTCATCTCTTTCGCCGCGGCCCGCATGTCCGCCTCTAGCTGGGTGATCGTCTCTTTGAGCTGCTTTGGCGAGTATTCCTCGATCCCTTCAATGTCGAGCGGCACCTTAAAGTAGTCAGCCTCATAGGCCGTTACAAGCGTCGCCTCGATCGGCTTGACGATGGTCGTCGGCGTTATGCCGTGCTCGGTGTTGTAGGCTTCCTGTATCGCCCGCCGGCGGCTGGTTTCGCTGATGGCATAGTCCATCGACTTGGTTATCTTGTCGGCGTAGAGGATCGCCCGGCCGCCGGAGTTTCTCGCCGCCCGGCCGATGGTCTGTATCAGCGATCGCTCCGAACGAAGAAAGCCTTCTTTGTCCGCGTCGAGTATCGCGACCAGCGAGACCTCAGGCAGGTCAAGCCCCTCGCGGAGCAAGTTGATGCCGACCAGCACGTCAAACTCGCCTCGCCTCAGGTCGCGGAGTATCTTGATGCGGTCGAGCGTCTCGATGTCGCTGTGGAGGTACGAGACCTTCACACCGACCTCGGCAAAATACTCGCTCAGATTCTCGGCCATCCGCTTCGTCAGCGTCGTGACCAGCACCCGTTCGTTCCGCTCCGCTCGGACACGGCACTCCTCGAGCAGGTCGTCGATCTGCCCCTTCACCGGCCGCACCTCAACGACCGGGTCAAGCAGTCCCGTCGGCCGGATGATCTGCTCGATCACCTCGCCCTGAGTTTTCTCCAATTCAAACGCCCCCGGCGTTGCCGAAACGTAGATCGTCTGCCCGCGGCGTTCTTCAAATTCCCCAAAGTTCAGCGGACGGTTGTCGCGCGCCGAGGGCAGCCGGAAGCCGTACTCGACAAGTGTCCCTTTTCGCGACTGGTCGCCCTTGAACATCGCCCCAAGCTGCGGAATCGTCTGGTGCGATTCGTCGATAACCATCAGCGCATCTTTCGGCAAATAGTCGAGCAAGGTCGGCGGCGGCTCGCCGGGCTTTTTGCCGGTCAGGTGCCGCGAATAATTTTCGATGCCGCGGCAAAAGCCCATTTCCCTGATCATCTCAAGGTCATACATCGTCCGCTGATGGAGCCGCTGTGCCTCGACGATCTTGCCCACCTCGACCAGAACCTTTTCATGCTCGTCGAGCTCCGCCCGAATGGTCTTCGCCGCCCGCTTGATGGTGTCCTTTGACATCACATAGTGCGTTTTCGGGTAGATCGGCAGCCGCGATGTGTGCTTGTAAACCACCTCGCCGAGCAGCGGGTCGATGGTCGAGATCGAGTCGATCTCATCACCCCAAAACTCGATCCTGTACGCCTGGTCCTGATAGCTCGGATAGACCTCGACCACATCCCCGCGGACGCGAAAGGTACCGCGGTCAAAGTCGACATTCACCCGTTCATACTGAAGCTCGACCAGCTTTTGCAGAAAGTCCTCGCGACGAAGTTGCTGCCCGGGCTCGATGAACATCAGCATCCCGAAATAAGCGTCCGGATCGCCAAGGCCGTAAATGCACGAGACCGACGCGACGACAATAACGTCCCGCCGCTCAAAGAGCGCACGTGTCGCCGATAGCCGCAGCCGGTCGATCTCATCGTTTATCGTCGCCTCTTTTTCAATGTAAAGATCGGCCGCCGGCACGTATGCCTCGGGCTGATAATAGTCGTAATACGAAACGAAATACTCGACCGCGTTCTCGGGAAAAAAGCCTTTGAACTCCTGATAAAGCTGCGCCGCCAGCGTTTTGTTATGGGCCAACACAAGCGTCGGCCGCTGCGTCTGCTGGATCAGATTCGCGATCGTGAAGGTCTTGCCCGAGCCCGTTATACCAAGCAGAACCTGATCTTTGGCTCCGCCATTTATCCCCTCAACCAACTGCCGGATCGCCTCCGGCTGATCGCCCTTCGGCGTGTTTTCACTTATGAGACGAAATTGCATTTCTTAGATGATACCGAATTCCGGGCCCCGATGAAAAGCATTCACAACCTGAGAACTTAAAGTTATACTAAGGATGATGAATTCTATGCTCAAAAGCGTAGAGCAGGCCGCGATGCACCTACCTATTCTTGGCTCTCCGTTCAAGTCTTTTGCATAAGTTAAATGAAAATGCGTATCTATCATTTCAGCAAACTTCTGTTACTGTTTCTCGGCCTTTTCTTCGCCCTTTCGTCCGACGTGAGCGGTGCAATACTACGGGTTACGACCCTCGAGGATACTGACGATGGTGTTTGCGATGCACACTGCAGTTTCCGCGAGGCGGTCAATACGGCATCGAACGATGACACCGTCATCTTTGACCGAAGCCTGCGTGGAGGGACCATACACCTGACGAACACAATAACTATAGAAAAGGTTTTGACCATTGACGGCCCGAACCGCAGGCGGATAACGATTAGTGGGAACAAATCCTTTCGCATTTTTCATATAGGCGGAACCAGTAGCATTTTCACAAGCGTCTCTATCGATGGATTGATCATTCGTGATGGTGCTGATCCAGGCGGTCGCGGCGGCGGCATTTACCTTGATTCGTTCGATACGCTTTTTCTTACTGACTGCCTGATCACCAACAACCATGCTGCCTTTGGCGGCGGTATCCGTTCGTTTCTTGGCTACCTCCGCATTAAAGACTGCACTATCGCAAACAATACAAGCGACGGCCCGGGCGGCGGGGCCGGCATTGAAGCCCGAATGGATGGCGGAAACATGGAAATAGTTAACAGCACGATAACCGGCAATGTCGCTTTGGACGGCACGGGCGGGATCAAGCTAACCATCAGGGAAAGTATGCGCCTTTTGAATAGCACAGTAGTCAATAATCATTCGTTCGGCACCGGCAACGCTCGTGTCGGCGGTATTTATACCGAGGGCTCAACGATATCTCTAACGGGAATTTACAACTCGATCATTGCCCGCAACACCGGCGAGATACCGGACCTTAGGCTTGGTGCCGGCGACTACAACTTGATCGGAATCGGGACCGGCTCTTCCTGCGAGAATGGGGGATGTCCTTACAGCAAGGTCGGGACACCCCAAGACCCACTCGACCCCATGCTCGGACCATTGACCAACAACGGTCGCGGCGTCCCAACCTTTTCGCCGGTGACAACTAGCCCGGCAATAGACGCGGGTTTCAGCGTTTTTAGTCAACCCGCCTTTTTTTCAGATTTTTCGACCGACCAGCGTGGTTTTACCCGAATCGCAAACAAGGTCATCGACCTCGGCTCGGTCGAGTTTGGCGCGACGCCGGTTCCGAAACTCTCCGAAGTTCGCGGGCGTGTCGTTACCGCGACCGGCCGTGGAGTTTCCGGCGCCCGTCTTATCCTGACTGATGACAAGGAACAGTCAAGGTACGCAATAACAAATTCCTCCGGCTACTATCGCTTCGGCGAAATCGCTCCGGATGTGACGGTAACCGTTGAGGTCGCGGGAAAGCGGCATCGGTCTTCGCCGCAATCTCTTTTCGTCGAAGAGGAGCGTGAATACCTCGACTTCAGAGTGGACTGACGAAAAAAAATTGATTCTCTAAAAACAAAACCGCATCACCTTACTTAGGAATACCTTTCCTCAATCGCTGTACCAATAAACCGTTGCGTTTTCGCTCGCACCGCAACCTCTATTCGCGGCGACGCTGAAGGATCGGTTCCAACGCTTCCCGCTCCCGCTTGCCTAATTCCAGGACTGGCAGCTCTCCGCTTTACCTCGCGTCCGATACGTTATAATGTAAGGTCTTTGTGCCTCCTGCGCGTCTTCACATGGCCTTAGCAACTACTCTTTCTGATTCTACTTTCACGGGGCTGCCGCTTCTGCACAAGGGCAAGGTCCGCGATGTTTACGATGCCGGCGACGACACGCTCTTGCTCGTTGCGACCGACCGCCTCTCGGCATTCGACTGCGTTCTGCCAACGCCTATCAAGTACAAGGGTGCCGTGCTGACGGCCCTTTCGTCCTTCTGGTTTGAGCGGCTCAAGCACATCGTCCCGAACCATCTGATCACCGTCGAGCTCGACGAAATGCCCGAGGCAATCCGCAACCACGAGGTGCTCCGTGGCCGCTCGATGCTCGTCCGTCGGACGAAGGTCTTCCCGGTCGAGTGCGTCGTCCGCGGCTATCTGGAAGGCTCGGGCTGGAAGGACTACCTCGTCGATGGGACCGTCTGCGGCCGCGAGCTTCCGCCCGGCCTCAAGCATTGCGACAAGCTCCTCTCGCCGATCTTTACTCCGGCGACCAAGGCCGCGACCGGCCACGATGAGAACATTACGCAGGTCGAATTTATGCAGGCGGTCGGCCACGACACGGCCGCCGAGCTAAAGGCGATCTCGAAACAGCTCTACACGCAGGCCAGCGAATATGCCCTTCCGCGCGGGATCATCATCGCCGATACCAAGTTCGAATTCGGCGAGGACAAGGACGGCAACATACTCCTCATCGACGAAGTTTTGACACCGGATTCCTCCCGATTTTGGGATGCTGAAAAGTACGAACCGGGCCACAAGCAGCCGTCGTTTGACAAACAGTTCGTTCGCGAATATCTTGAAACCCTCGATTGGAACAAACAGCCGCCTGCACCGCCGCTTCCCTTTGAAGTGGCCGAGGCTACGTCCGAACGATACCTCAAGGCGTACGAGCTCCTGACCGGCGAAAAGCTAAAGGTCGATTGAGTTCTCTCTGCCTTCCGCGAAAACAAGTGCGAGACCTAATGGAAAGCCTGATCGATGAACTGCTCGACGGCCGTATTCTGCTCAATGAAGCGGTCGGCGAGTTTGAGAAGATCTACATCGAAAAAGCGCTCGAACGCAACAGCGAGCACCTCTCGAACACCGCCGAGGCGCTCGGCATCCACCGCAACACGCTTTCAAAACGCGTCACCGAATACAAGGCCGCTCCAAAGCCGAAACCGCTCAAAGCAAAAGCAAAAAAGCCCCGCGGCAAAACGCCCGCGAAGCCCGCTCCAAAAACAAGAATACGCTAGGCTCAGGTCTCTGCGAAAGCGGTCGTGAGCCGATCTATTGAGATGTTTCGCGTAATTGATCGGAACTGATTTTTTTGTCTTGGAGAGCTTTTTATGCCCGAACCAATTGCTATAGAAAACCTTATGTTCTACGATCCGGACCTCGAAAGTTACGCCGCCGCCTTTCGGGCGGAGCACGGTTCAAGAGGTAAGACCCACTCGGTCGCCACGACAACTGACCTCATCGACGCCGTGAAGCAATACACAAAGGTGCGTTACCTTGAGGTTGTGATGCATGGTTCGCCCGGGATGATCTGGTTCAAGACCGGCGGCCAGATGGTGGCCCGTCATCTCGGCGTAATAATCAATGATTCGAAGATGCTTTCGATAAATGCTCGTATACTATTCCTCGGATGCAACATCGCAGACGGTCCCGCCGGAGACACTTTTCTTGTTGAGATCGGGAAGGCGATGTTCCGGGAACCGGTGGCACGGTCGGCGGGACCAACTCGATAAACGTGGTCATCGGCGGCACGACCACAAGGATGAATCCCTTGCGCTTCTTCGACACCAAATTGAAAGTTCGGCGCTTCGATGCGGATGGGAAAATGATTGCCGGAGAGGACGTGGGCTATTGGGGCGATCGGACAACAGTAAATGTTCGTTGATCGCTATTTGCCATCTAGGCTCTCGTTTCGAGAACCTCCAGCTTATCGCCAACCCTGATCACAACCCCCGGGTTCTCGGGGATTAGATTCTCACCAAAGAGAACGTAGTTGGGTTCCATACCAAGCTCTTCTAGCTTGTCGGGAAAAACGTCCTTCGCCATCCGGAAGCTTGCCAGGGTCCGGAGCGGTTCCTTGCCGGCAAATTCGCCGCGGTCGGGGTCGACCGTCGTGATCGCACACCGGGCACATGGTTTCACTACACGGAAGGTCGCCTCGCCAACCCTGATCCTCGCCCAGCGGTCTTCTTCGAACGGCTCGGAGCCGGCAATGACCAGATTCGGCCGGAATCGCTTCATCGGCAGCGGCTCAAATTGCTCCCCTCCTTGTTTAGGAGGGGTGGCCGAAGGCCGGGGTGGTAGATCATGCTGGGCAGATGCCACTATCCGCCGATTCAACTCCGCGAGCGACCCTTCGCCGATCAGCAAAAGCGGATAGCCGTCGGCAAAGCTGACCAGATTATCTCCGCGATCGAACCGCTCGCTGACGTGCCGCTCCGTGGATTCGGGCATCAAAACAAGCTGACAGTTCCGCCCGAGCACGTCGCTGAACCATTCATTCACTTGCGTCGGATAAACCAAAGCACGACATTCAGAATTCCATATTTGGACTCGCACCGATTTCACAGTGTCCTTCTTGGTTCCATCAGCGATGAACAACGGCTCTGTTTCTGGCGCGCCAACGACTATTCCGGTGTCACTAACATCCACCGAAATGAGCGCCATTTTTGGCACTTCACGCTGCGTCAGGAACATCCCCTCGCGGTCGGTCACCATCCACCGCCGGTCATGCCGCAGCCCGCGCTTCTCAACCAGCGCCTCGGCGACCGATTTGCCGCGAAGCGATTTGATCGGATAAATGTTAATCTCGGAAATTTTCATCTTGATCTAGTATTTAATGCGTTCCAAGACATATCATTCGCATACTAACTATAGAACGTGAAGGTCCTGGAGGATCACCGCAAATCCTTTCTCCCGCTCATGAAATTCAAATTGAGCTGTCAAATCACTCCATTGGCCGTTAAGAGGAACCGGATAGTCGAACCAGTAACCGGAGCCATCGTCGAATTCGCCTGCAGCTTCCAGTTTGGGTGTCGAAAGCTCATCTGGGTCGGAGAATCGAGGCGGCCCGAATTCGCGATAGAAGATCGTGTCGTCGGAAAACACTTCGTTCAGTATGAGTTCAATCGATGTTGGCGTCCAAACATGTCCGTAATTAGTGGCTTCGTCCAAAGCGATGCAGGCCTCACGCAGGTCACCTGATGAAAGCAATCTGAACCATTCCCTAATAAAGTTAATAATCGCTTTTTCGGGATACTGTCTATCAATCTGAATCATAAATCTGATAACGTTACTGTCAACTTTCCTGCTGTCTTACGTTTATCCTTGACAAGTTTAACCGCGTTTTGTAAATTAGCACTCACGGATACCGAGTGCTAAAGACCTTCTCAATGGCCTAGGGTCCAAGTCATTTTAATACCAAAAGGTACATTTCAAAAGGAGTACACGATTATGGCAACAACCATCAAACCACTTCATGACCGCGTGATATTGCGTCGGATAGAAGACAACGTTAACCAGACGGCAGGCGGGCTCTTCATCCCGGACTCTGCTAAAGAAAAGCCGCAGGAAGGCGAGGTCATCGCTGTCGGCGAAGGCAAATATAAGGAAGACGGTAGCCGCCAGACGCTCGACGTCAATGCAGGCGACCGCGTTCTTTTCGGCAAGTATAGCGGCTCCGAGATCAAGCTCGATGGCGAGGAATTCCTCATCATGCGCGAAGACGAGATCCTCGGCATCATTTCAAGGGCCGGCGAAGCCGCCAAATAGTTGCGAAAGTTACGAATAGTTACGAATAGTTTCGAAGTTTACGATCGGAAAATTCCGGCAACTTCGCAACTATCGAAACTTCGCAACATCGCAACCAATTTCGACGAAGGAGAAATTAAAAGATCATGGCAAAACAAGTAGTTCACGGAGAAGAATCACGTTCCGCTATCCTGCGCGGTGTAAACCAGCTTGCGGATGCGGTTAAGGTGACGCTCGGCCCGAAAGGCCGCAACGTCGTCATCGACAAGAAGTTCGGTTCGCCGACCATCACCAAGGACGGCGTAACCGTCGCAAAAGAGATCGAGCTGAAAGATACGCTCGAGAACATGGGCGCACAGATGGTCCGCGAAGTCGCTTCGAAGACCTCGGACGTCGCCGGAGACGGCACGACGACCGCTACGGTTCCTCGCACAGGCTATCTTCAAAGAAGGCGTCCGCACGGTCGCCGCGGGTGCAAACCCGATGGCCCTCAAGCGCGGCATCGACAAGGCAGTCGCAGAGGTCGTTACTGAGGTCAGCCGCCTCGCAAAGCCGGTTTCGGGCGACATGATCGCACAGGTCGGCACGGTTTCGGCCAATGGCGACAAGACCATCGGCACCATCATCGCCGAGGCGATGGACAAGGTCGGCAAAGACGGCGTTATCACGGTCGAGGAATCGAAGACGATGGACACCGCTCTCGAAGTTGTTGAAGGTATGCAGTTTGACCGCGGCTACCTCTCGCCCTATTTCGTTACCGACCCGGACCGCATGGAAGCAGCTCTTGACGAGCCGATGATCCTCATCAACGAAAAGAAGATCTCGAACATGCGCGACCTTCTGCCGATCCTCGAGCAGGTCGCCAAGATGGGCCGTCCGCTGCTCATCATCGCTGAAGACGTCGAAGGCGAAGCTCTTGCAACGCTCGTCGTCAATAAGCTCCGCGGCACGCTCAACGTCGCAGCCGTTAAGGCACCGGGCTTCGGCGACCGCCGCAAGGCAATGCTTGAAGACATCGCCATCCTGACGGGCGGCAAGGTCATCTCGGAAGACCTCGGCATCAAGCTTGAGTCGATCACCATCGAAGACCTCGGCAAGGCCAAGAAGATCACCATCGACAAGGAAAACACGACCATCGTTGAAGGCGGCGGCTCAGCCGAAGCTATCGATGGCCGCGTCAAGACCATCCGCACGCAGATCGACGAGACCTCGTCGGACTACGACCGCGAAAAGCTCCAGGAGCGTCTCGCTAAGCTCGTCGGCGGCGTTGCCGTCATCAAGGTCGGTGCAGCTACCGAAACCGAGATGAAGGAAAAGAAGGCCCGCGTTGAGGATGCAATGCACGCAACCCGTGCTGCGGTCGAAGAAGGCATCGTTGCCGGCGGCGGCGTTGCACTCGTTCGTGCCGGAAAGGTCCTTGAGAACTTCCACGCCGATGAGAACGACCAGGACGAGCGTATCGGTGTTAACATCGTTCGCCGTGCACTCGAAGAGCCGCTTCGCCAGATCGCGCAGAACGCCGGTAAAGAAGGCGCTGTGGTCGTCGAAAAGGTCATCTCGGGTGATGATTCGTACGGCTTTAACGCCGCGACCGAGAAGTACGAAGACCTCGTCGCAGCCGGTGTTATCGACCCCGCAAAGGTCACCCGCACCGCTCTGCAGAACGCGGCCTCGATCGCCGGCCTGATGCTCACCACCGAAGCCATGATCGCTGACGCCCCCGACGAAAAGGGCGAAGGCGGCATGGGCGGCATGGGCGGCGGCATGGGCGGCATGGGCATGGGAATGTAACGGGGCGCGGGCGCGGACGCCCTCGTCCGCAAACGCCGCCTCGCGGTGTCCCTTTTCAGTAGCCCGCACGTTAGTACGGGCTTACACAAAACAAAAGGCCTCGGATCATTCCGGGGCCTTTTAATTTTCCTTAACTCGGCCTTCTAGATGTATCCCATAGCTCTATCCTAAGCACGAGAGCGTTTCGAAAGATCTTGCCCCGTGCCCGAATCAAGCTATACTATCAAAAATCGGGTTAAGTTCCATCCAAGAGGCGTTTGCGAAGTATGAGATCCCTCGCATTATCTATCATTCGGCTGATAACACTATCAGCTCTCGTTGTGTTGGTCGCTTCGGGCAACACTGTGACGCTTGACACGACCTTCAATAATACGGGCTATCGCCTCGAAACGGTCGGCACCGAACAGTCCACCGGCCATTCGCTCGCCATTCAATCGGACGGCAAGACCATCGTCGCGGGAATGACCCGCACAGCGGCTCAAACCGACCAATTTGTGTTGATCCGTCTGAACGCGGACGGTTCGCTCGATACTTCGTTTGGCGACAGCGGTACAGCTTACTCGCCTAAAGGCGTGAGGGCCGTTGGATGGAGTCCGAAAGTGTTGATCCAGCCTGATGGCAAGATCCTTTTGGGCGTGACCGCATGGCTGACCCAACAGCAGACGTATGTCTACATGGTAATTCGCTATACCCATGGCGGAGTGCTCGACCTTACGTTCAATAATATCGGATACGCGACTGCAAATGTCCCGAATTCATTTTGGGATATATGCCATTCGATGGCGTTGGGCTCGGATGGCAAGATCGTTCTTGTCGGAACGGCTCTGCCCACGCCGGGGCAAATGCCGGATTGGGATGTCGCCGTCGTTCGCTTCAATTCTAATGGATCGATCGACCCCGCCTTTGACACTGACGGGATCGTTAGACTCGGAAATACGATCGCTGATGAAGAAGCCTTCTCGGTAATGATCCAGCCGGACGGCAAGATAGTCGTTGGCGGGCGTGAGACGACCGACAGGGAAAAGTTTCTCTTGACGCGTCTCAATGTTGACGGTTCGGTCGACACTTCGTTCGGAACGAATGGTTGGAACATCTTTCAGATTGATTTTAGTAACAACAACTACACTTCGCTGGCCCGCCAGTCCGATGGAAAGCTGCTCGCGGGCGGAGGCGGAAAGATCATGCGTTTTTCACTTGACGGCGTTCGCGATTTGTCGTTCGCTACAAATGGATTGCAGTCCAACACGGGAACCATCGAACGTGTTGACATACATGTACTCCCGAATGACAAGTTCCTCGTCGCCACCCGATACGGTGTTTCGCGCTTTATGTCGGAGGGTGCTGTTGACACGCACTATAGCACTCAGTTCAGAGTTTCCGGCCATATCTGCTTTACGCGTTCGGTCGCTGTACAAAGTGACGGGAAGGCAGTGCCAGGCGGATGGCCAGCACCAACGGCAACAGTTTCGACCGCTTTGCTGTCGCTCGCTTTCAGGAGAACCGCACAAAAAGGTTCCTTGATTTCAACGGCGACGAATTAACCGATATTTCAATTTTTCGACCGTCGAATGGTGACTGGTGGTACCTCGAAAGCAGAACATTGTTTCATAAGATATTCGAGGGCCGATTCGGCACCGCCACTGACGTCCCCGTTCCTGCGGAATATACCGGCGATGGAAAGACGGACGTCGCCGTCTGGCGTCCTTCAACGGGCGAGTGGTTTATACTACGGAGCGATAACGGAACGTATTACTCGTTCCCGTTCGGCACGGCCGGTGATATTCCGTTTGCGGGTGATTTCGACGGCGATCAATTGGCAGACGTCGGTATCTTTCGTCCTTCGACCAACGAATGGTACATCCTGAAGTCGACCGGAGGCCTGCTCTACAATGTCTTTGGTACGGTAGGCGACATGATCGTTCCTTCGGACTACGACGGCGACTTTAAGTCCGACTTCGCTATCTTCCGTCCATCGACCGGCCAGTGGTGGGTCCGGCGCAGCACCGACGGGGCTCTTCTCGTGCTCCAATTCGGCACCGCCTACGATCAGCCAGTGCCCGGCGATTACACCGGCGACAACAAGACCGACGCAGCATTTTATCGCCCGCAGAGCGGCGAATGGTTTGTCCTTCGAAGCGAGAACGGCTCGTACTTTTCGCTGCCCTTCGGGTTAAGCGACGATGTGCCGACTCCCGGAAACTTCTCCGGCGACTCACGATTCGATTTCGTCGTGTTTCGGCCGTCGACCAATCGGTGGCACATCTTGCCGTCCGGCGGCTCTTACTTTTACAGAGACTTCGGCTCCGCCGGCGACGTGCCATTATCACCAATTTCCATGCCTTAAGTCGGGCAAAATCACAAAAGGCCTCGGATCTCTCCGGGGCCTTTTTGCTGCTTCGAGGGTGACATAGATTTTTATTGACATCTATTCCGACCGATTTTATCAATTATGCATTCCACATAGCATTAAGCGAGCCCGGGGTGAGCGGATCGTCAGTCCTCCGGGTACGCAGTCAGCTCAACGTCTCGCCAGGCCCCAGTTTTCCTGCTACCTGAACATCCTCCCCGACCCCCCCCAAGACCGTTCAGTCCCGTGGGAACAAGGCCTCAGAAGAAGCCCAACTAGCCGCCAGCCTCAAGCTTCTATCGATTGCTAAAAAGAACCCCCGAAGATCCTGCTAGATATGTAATTCGCTCGGATCGACCGTCGCCGCGGTTTATTATGACCACCCGAGCCATGTAGTTCATTTCTTCGTCGCGGATGATCTTATAGCCATTTGCAGGCCGGCAACCCCTTCGAAGAGGCGGCCCGGAGCGGTCGGAAGGATAACCGAAGGCAGTTCCGGCTGTATTTGATCCCCAATTTGTTCTCAAGTGATGCGGCTCTATCGACCGCTTCTGGCCGCCTCGCCGAGAATGTTGTAAGGAAATCGTGCGTCATCTCGATCATTGTCTTGATTCGGTCGGCGGTCAGCCAAGATTCCATCTGACGAGACGTTTCTCGATCTCATGGAAAGCGGTGGCACCCGCGGAGGCCAACAGGGCCCGCACCATCTCGACATACGAAGAAACGCAGAATCATCCGCTGCAAGGTCCTTTTCAGAGTTCGAGGCATTCAATTTCAAATTCCTCCGCCGGCCATCATAATGCGGTGCCTTTCATGTGAGCGACGGCTTTGGCGGTACGGGAGAACCCACCTTCTACGCCCCACCCGATCACCAGCGGGCCGAGGATCTGGCCTTCTGGAGCCAAACCATCCCGCGATCTCGAGCGTCGGCTTTCACCTTTGGCCCTACCGTCAACAGCGTGGTGACCGTGCTGATCGGAAAATAAACGTGCTCCGAATCGTCTCGCCGCAGTCGAGGGAGATCTTTGCAAAGGTCAGATCGATCTTTTCTAGTTTTGGAACACAGGAGCGTTCGACGTTCCCCCGTTAGGGCAGGAAGGCAAGTGGTTTATTAGCGGTCAGGGTATTTATCGATGCGCCGAGTCTCCTCATGATTTCAGGCGTGCCCAACAGATCGAAAACCGTTTTCCCGCGCGAGACAATAGAACAACGCGTTGAACGGTAGGAGCGGCCATGTCTGTCCGCGTTTTCGCACCGCTCACCCCGAACAACACCCTCCAACGTTGAGCACCGCCGAAGCTTTATTTCAGATGCCCGCTGCGAATCTTGACGCACAGTCGGACGTCAGTTACGTAGGTGAGACACCAAATCTGGAAGAAGAACCATGGACTGTACTATCAGAACGACCCCAAACAAAGGAAGTGGATCAAACCTTCGCCCGTTACCTAAAGCGATATGTTCTGCCGCTTGTTTGTAAGGTCGAGCTGATGGTCGAGAACCGGCAGGACGGTTTGGACAAACACTTCGTAAAAATCCGGTGAAGGGCGATCGAGGGCCGCTGGGTCGCGTTGGGCGAGCATGGTGATCGCGGTATCGCGTTCGGCAAGATCGGCTTAATTTTGGTTCGTTGGTCGGCGTTCAAAAGCCTTCATCGGCTTTGTCGTCCTCGGCACGTAAGCGAAGTGAAAAATTCGCTGGTTTGCTGCCGGAGCGTTTCATATTCGCCGCGTCTCGCCTCGACGATCGACGAAGACAGCAGATTGCTTATCTCCGATCGACGCAATTGGGTCAGGGCGGCATCGCGTTCGGCGGCGTTGCTCCGGGCCATCAGCCACATCGGCACAAGCCCGATCAGGAACGCAACCAAAACCCGCACTGCTCCCGCGAGCACTCCCCAGTGGCTGCAGCCCCGTTCCTTATTCGCTCTGAGAAACCCTTTGTGACTTATCGCTCATATGTTTCTCGTCTTCTGATTCTGCCGATGCCGGGTTTTGGTTCCAGGCGATCCTACGTCCCGTTTTCCCGCTTTTCCGTCATATCAAGCGGCTCGTTTCGCTGGGTTGAAGTGCCGTACGCGAGGCCTTTCTGATCGGCATTGAT